>JAWLDD010000173.1:0-5697 GCA_041686815.1 Candidatus Atribacteria bacterium
TACCTTGGCATAGGTACTATCTTTTTTTATTGACATAAACACAAAATAATCATCTATATTCCAAATCTTAACACCTCCAAATATGGAGGTAAGCTTTTTCCTATACCACAACTCCCTCTTAGTTACCATAAACATCTTGCCACCTATCCGTAGCCTATTAAATCCTTTCTCTATGAACTCTTTGGCTACAGAAAAGTCGGTGTGATATGGAGGGTTAGATAGGATCAAGGTAAAATCCTTCTCATTAACACTTCTGAATCCATCGCTTTGATAGACCTTTATGCCCTCTACATTGTTTAGCTTGGCATTTTCCTTGGATAAGGTAATAGCTAAGCTATCCTTATCTATCATCACTACATTTTCTTCTCCCACTAGTTTGGCAGCCAGAATGCCTACTAATCCGTAGCCGCATCCCAGATCCAATACCCTATCGCCTTCTTGAAAGTCCACCACAGATAGCATAACCAAAGTTCCTTTATCTAGATGCTTTGGAGAGAAAACTCCATAGGAAGTTTTAAAGACTAGCTCTACATCTTTAACTGTTGCTCTTATAGTATACTGCCCACCCATATTCTTCTCCTTTAAATTTGCTAAAGGATAGGGCCTCCCTGAACAGCATCCCTACACCTTTCGCAATCTTGGTTTTCACAACGAGTTATATGTTGGTCCTTCTTTATTGCACTGGCGCATATGTCCATAGCTTCTTTCATGGGAAATAGTCTCCACAAACTCTTGCCTACCATAATCCTTCTTTCAATATTGTTAAGCATAGGTTCAAATTTATTAAAACCTCCGGAGCAACTGCCTGTGCAAACCCGAATAGGTTTCCCGTCAAGTCCGTTTGCCCAACGGATAAATAGATTTCTACCCGCCATCTCCTCTGCATAATGGATTGCTGTCATTCTGGTTAAATCCACACCCATAAGAATTATGTATCCGCCCATCTCGTAAAGCTTTTTTAGTGGTGCATATACATCAATAGGGCTCTGACCGGCTACCAATTCAGCAGCTCTTGGCCCTATGGCTGTGAAAGAGTTTAGAGGATTATATCCTCGATGCCGTTCTGGCATTCTCAGTATTTCATAAGGTATAGCACCCATATCATTTTTTGAAATATCATTGCTTTGAACAGTAAATATCTTATCCTTCCTGCTAGAATCATCATAATGTACATTATAATTGTAACCGTTTCTAGGTGGCCTATCATCTACCGGCGGGGAAAGGGCATAATCATAGGTAAATGACGGCACAAGAATAGTATAGCCCTTATCCAAAAAAGCATTTATTATAGTTTTAGCGCCTCCCTCAACAAATCCAAAGGACTTAAGCGATGAATGAATGCAAACTATCTTATTGTCCAGGTTTAATTGGTTTATGGCCTCTATTATGTCAGCTTTTCTTACGTTCATAACAAAACCCCTTTAACTTAAATTTATATTATGCATTATTAATAAAATACATATACAAAATACCTCCCAAGCCATTTTGGGGATATTTTCTATCAAATCATTAAGAGCCCTTTATTTATGATACCATTTTAATCCATAAAATTCATCCACAATAATATAAATTTTTTATTAAGCATCTCTGGATTTCTAAAAGTCATTATCTCCCTTTTGACGTCATATACTTTGTCAAGAGGTATTGCCTTTTTATAATGATTTAGGAGGGTTTACATGAAATTAAAAGGATTGAAGCTTGGCTTTGGGTTTACTGGATCTTATTGTGTTTTTGATCAGGTGTTTCCGCAACTGCAAAGGCTGGTAGATGAAGGTGCTGAAGTCGTTCCCGTTGTATCTTATCAAGTAGCAGTTACAGATTCGCGCTACGGTAAAGCTGAGGATTTCCTTCAGCAAATGGAAGATATTACAGGTAGGAAAGCCATTCAGACGATGTGGGATGCTGAAACTCTTAATAAATATGAAAAGCCTATTGATATGTTCATTATTGCTCCTTGTACAGGAAATAGTTTATCGAAATTAGCCGATGGGGCTACAGATACACCAGTACTTATGGTCGCAAAGGAGCTCTTTAGAAATAACAAACCTGTGTTATTGGGTATTGCCACTAATGACGGGCTAGGTATCAGTGCAAAGAGCATAGCAGCCTTATTAAACACAAAAAATGTTTACTTCATCCCCTTTGGACAGGATAATTATGAGGAAAAACCTAATTCATTGGTTGCAAAATTCGAATTTATGGTACCTAGCATATTAAAAGCCATGGACAGCGAACAGATTCAGCCAATATTGGTAAAATATTAGCTCGCTATGATTATAATGAAGTGAATTAGCTATTTTGAAATATGATTATTTAAGGCTCTGTCAAGTGTTATGCAATCAAATAGTTTATCCTTGCCAGAGCCTAGGACTATTTCTTTTCAAAATCTCTAAATAAAAGACTGGGTTGTATACCGGTATTGTTCTGGTATTTACCGCTTTTATAATGCTCATAATCTCCTAAAATAGAATGGTAGTATATTTGACAAACTTCAACATTAGGATATATCCTAATGGGTTGGATACAAAAGATCTCCAATGTCCAAAATCCGCTAAAACCAACATCCCCAAAGCCTGCAGTTATATGGATAAATAGCCCTAGCCTCCCTATAGAAGACCTGCCCTCCAACATTGGCACCAGCTTATCAGTTTTGGTATATTCGACGGTTCTGCCCAGGTATAGCTTCCCAGGTTCTAGAACCAAGCCTTCCTCAGGTATAATTATTTTCTTGGCTTTGTTCTCTTTCTTCATGTCCAAGGTGTTATCCTGGTATACTAGTAACTCGTTATGAAGCCTTAGGTTATAGCTATTGGGATTTAGTTGGCTTTCGTTAAAAGGTTCAATAATTATGTCGCTGCCTAATCTTTTCTTGATCTCTTTTCCTGATAGTATCATAGGTCTTCATCTCCTATTTTTGCATCCAAAATCATTCACCAATAATCTTAACAAGCACCCTCTTAGGACGTTTCCCATCGAATTCTCCATAAAAAATCTGTTCCCATGTACCCAAATCCAGTCTACCATTGGTTATAGCCACTACCACTTCCCTGCCCATAACCTGCCTCTTTAAATGGGCATCAGCGTTGTCTTCAAAACCGTTGTGCTTGTATTGATCATAGGGTTTTTCCGGTGCTAATTTCTCTAGCCATTTTTCAAAATCATGGTGCAAACCACTCTCATCATCATTTATGAATACGCTGGCAGTAATGTGCATGGCGTTAACTAAAACCAAGCCTTCCTTAACCTCGCTCTTATCGACGCAATCTTGAACCTGATTGGTTATATTGATAAATGCTCTGCGGGATGGTACATTAAAAACAAGCTCTTTTCTATATGATTTCATTTTATCCTCTCCTTACATAGTAATATTAAAGCCTTCTTCAGTATCATCTATAAACAATAGTGAAATCCTAGCCTTCAACACTTATGGCCTTAGCTGAAACTAATATTGCTCTTTCTCAGGGGTATTAAAAAGATCCATATATTCTAGCTCTTCCAAAGTGATCACCACTTTGTCAGCATTGAAAAGGTTCTGGCTGCCTGAGTTCGGGTTTAAAAAACCGATACATTTCATACCTGCTCTTTTTGCAGCGTTCACTCCATGCTCTGAGTCCTCCAATACAACACAACTGCCTGGTGATACATTCAATAACTGGGCAGCCCTTAAAAAGATATCCGGCTCAGGCTTGCTTCTTTCTACATGCTCTCCACTTACGACAACATCAAAATAATTAGTGATAACCAGTTTGTCCAAAACAAACCGAATGAATTTCATTGAAGATGAGGACGCCAATGCTATGGCTATGTTGTTATCTATTAAACGAGAAATCAACTCAGGAATTCCATTAATGGGTTTCAATTCCCGGGTTTTAAGCAGCTCTACCTTATTGGAGTGCTGCCTGAACAGTAAATCGTCAACTGATACATCTATCTTATACTTATCCTTAAGTTCTAACCACATCTGTGTGTTGTCCACACCAACATAACGGTTTAATTCCTCATCGGATAGTTCTATACCAAAGTCCTTCATTACCATCCTATCTGATTCAAAATGCAAAGGTTCACTATCGATAATAACTCCATCCATATCAAAAATAAACGCCTTTATCATAGTACCTCCATAAAGAATTAATAAAAAGTTGTTTACTCTCCCAGCATGATCTTCTCCAGTTCTAAGGGCTCAATGTAGAACCCATCCTTGTAAGCTCTCATGTTACCACCTGAAATTTCGTCTATTAGGGCTATTTCGTTATTGTCTCCCAATCTGCCAAACTCCAGCTTTATGTCATAGAGTTCTAACCCTTTTTGAGCTAATTCGTCTTTTACTATTTGGCTAATTCTTCGAGTAAGGTTCTCTAAGGTCTGATATTCCTCAGCAGTCAATATATCAAGCATCTCCAAGGCATCCTTTGTTATTAGTGGGTCATTGCGAAGATCGTCTTTCAGGGTAATCTCAATCAGACCATCAAGGGCTTGTCCTTCTTTTACATATTTTCCATAGCGACGTAGAAAGCTTCCAACAGCTCTATACCTGCAGATTACCTCAAGTCCTTCACCAAATAGTTTAGCCTTTTTAACTTTCATTGTCGACTCTTCTATGTTGGACTCTATAAAATGTGTGGGTATACCTTTGGCTTCTAAAATCCTAAAGAAGTATGTAGTAAGCCTAAGAGCAGCATTGCCTGCCCCTTCCATTGTTAAGCCAACAGTATTGGCCCCTGGATCGAAAACTCCATCTTGACCTGTAACATCATCTTTAAACTTTAATAGATAATTTCCATCTTCCAGAGCATATACATCCTTGGTTTTTCCTTTATTGACTAGTTCCATATTTTGCACCTCTTCTACAAAAATTCAATTAATATTCATTTATTTTTTCTAGTATTGCAAAGCAGTCTAGAGCAATTTTTCATAAGCCAACCTTTTACTTCCATCATCAAGGTAGATTATACCACAATATTTGAATTTGTTCTTCCGTAATAATCTTTGCATTGGATGATTGGCTTCATGGGTATCTATTCTTATACTATGTATACCCCTTTTCAAACACATTTCTTCAACTTCTTTAAAAATATGGGATGCGAATCCTAACCCTTTGTATTTCGAATCAATAGCAATTCTATGTATGGTAGCATATTCATCGTCACTTAGCCATTTACCATTGTAGATATGTTTATAAGTTTTCTCTATCCCAAATATTATGGCCACTGTACCTACGACAATACCATTTATAGTTAAGACATAAGAGTCCCCTCTATCCATATCATCCTTAATGGTCAGGCGATTGGGATAACCATTTTGCCATTGATCAATCCCATGTTCTCGTAAAAACGTCTGTGCTTGTCCTATAATATCCATAATTCTATCGATATCTGTATCAACTGCTTTCCTAAATTCCATCCATATGTCCCTTCTTCTAACAAGATAACTATAGTATCTCAATTACTTTACTAACTTTACCAAAAAGCTATTGGCTTTCATTAATACTTCCCTAATGTTCTCATAAGTCATTAGTGAAAGCATATCATTATATTTAAGCCATCTATATTCTTGGATTTCTTCTTGCTGAATGGTTACATCTTGTCCAGTGGCTTCTCCTATAAAATATACTACCTTTTTAGCTATTCCATTTGGCATGGTATACTCAACAGTTGTTCTAAAACCCTTCTTTAAGGTGATCTCAAGGCCTGTCTCCTC
>JAWLDD010000174.1:0-5685 GCA_041686815.1 Candidatus Atribacteria bacterium
TACAGTAAACGGCAAAGAGGTGAATTTTTTAGGCCAATCAGCCATTGTAGAAAACGGCAGGGCGGAATTTATAGTTGCTGAAAGGCAACTCTACTCTTACTTCCCCATTCTAAACGAAGATGGACTATATGAAGTCATCCTCGATGCGACCATAATATCTCCAAGCCTTCCCGATTCCACTGAAAGGGTATCTATCGTCCTAACGCCGCCTTATCACTACGCGCCCTTTACGCTGCTTCAACCTTCATCATGGGAAACGGAGTTTCAAGGGAACAGCTCCAAGGTGGCCTTTAAAATTGAGCCTGGCTCTACCGTTATTATCAACGAACAGGATTTTTCTGACCTAGTTTCGGAAGACGGCAGATTTGAAAAGGAGTTCAAACTACCTCCTCAACAGGATGAGATGATTCTAGACATCAGGGTGTCCTGTGATGGCTATCTGGACAACATTCAACAGCTAATCCTTAGAAAAAAGGAATTGGACGTACCCCTTACCATAAATGAAACTTCCCCCATATTCTCTACTGAACTGTGGATTAAGGTAAGTGGCATTACCCATCCTGATGCCGTAATAGAGACTGACCAAGAGATTTTTGAGCAGCCCAATATTGACAGAGAAACGGGTGCTTTTGAAGTATACGTTAAGGCTGAACGCCCAGGATATACCCTATGCACTTTAACCGCTAAAGTTGAGGATAAGGAATCTTCTGTAGAGGTGGTATTGGAAAGGAAGACCACAGTAGATACATATACCTCAACTGCCTGGAAGCCAGACTTTAACCAACTTCAACAGGATGAACAGCTCAATAATGGAAGGCATTTCGTCTTCACTGGATATATAAAGGACATAATTGAAACTGGAGATAAAAATGTGTTTACCGTCAACCTAACAGAAGAATCAGAGCAGCTCTTTTATGTTGAGTATTGGGGCAGTTTTGAATTTAGCATGGGTGATAGAATTAGGGTATTTGGCAACCGCTGGGGCAACAAAAATGGTATTCCCCGTTTTCTGGCCAAATACATATATGAATAGAATAAAATAGAGTAAATTGCAATCTATATAAGAAAAAGTCGGGTTAAACCCGACTTTTTTCTAGCCCTGTAGTTGCTGAAGTTTGATCGGTGTGACAAATTGCTTTTCGTTACGCCAAATTGTAAACTTGACGATGTCTCCCACCTTGTATTTGCTTATCTCCTCTTTCAGCTCATCAATGGTTTCTATAGTCTTATCCTCTATCCCTATGATTATATCCTTGGGTAGTAGCCCTGCTTTGTCAGCTGCTCCATTGGGAGAAACATCAACAATAGCTACGCCCTTTGGGAATCCGTAAGTCTTAATCATTTCATCGGTAACTTCAACGATTATTACTCCTATTCCGGGTCTCTCAATGCTACCCTTTTCAATCAATTGCTGTGCTATGGGCATGAAAACATTGGTAGGTATAGCAAAACCTAAACCTTCTGCTTGTGTTTTCAGGGTGTTCATGCCGATAATTTCTCCTTTGGAGTTTATAAGGGCACCGCCGCTATTGCCGTGGTTGATTGCTGCATCGGTTTGAATCATAGTGAATGTATGCTGCCCGTAAGTAATCTGTCTGTTTACTGCGCTAACTACGCCTACCGTAACAGTACCAGCTAAGGTATGCCCTAAAGGATTTCCTATGGCTATGGCAAGTTCTCCTTGACGTACCTGATCTGAGTCACCAAGCTTTGCCACTGTAAGGTTTGGTTCATCAATTTTTATTACAGCTACGTCAGTAACGGAATCCCTACCTATTAGGGTTGCTTTTACCTCTTTGCCGCCTTTTAAAACTACCGCCAACTCATTTGCGTCCTCTATTACATGGTTGTTGGTGACAATATATCCTTCTTCACTTATGATAATGCCTGAACCGTAGCCTTCTAGATCCTCTTCCGTTACTATTCCCCAGAAAGGATCGGTCTGTCTTACTGTACTCCTTTTAGTTATACCCACAATTGCCGGTCCCACCTTCTCGGCTATCTCCACAACTGGATTGTCGGACTTGATAAACAAATCCCCTTTAGCACCTAAAGATGGCATTGTAGTAGGCTCATTATCTTCTTTTTCCTCTTGCTCTGCCCTTCTGTCCTGCTTCCCCAAATTATTACCAACAATATTGCTTTGAGAATCAAGAAGCCCAGGCAGTATATAGTACATACCAAGGGCACCAATTAAAAGAAATACCAACGCTACTGCGGTATATTTCCAAAACCCACCTCTTCGCTGGTAAGATCTTTCATCAAATTCATAGAAATCATTCATTAGCCTCGCCTCCATCTTTTTATGTCTTTATTATAAACCGGTTTTTTGAAAAAAGTATGAACTATATGTAAACATTTGTCTGGAAGCTAGGAACTTGCTTCTAACGAGAAAATGAAGGCTGTTCCTTCACCTACTCTACTGTTTACCCAAATATTCTGGCGATGCTCATCCATTATCTTTTTCACGATGGATAGTCCCAAACCGGTGCCTCGCTCTACACCGCTACGGGATTTATCTATCTGGTAAAATCTATCCCATATATTGGGTATCTCTTCCCTAGGTATTCCTTCCCCTTGATCTTCAATCTTAACATATACCTTACCTCTATGCTTCCATGTCTTAACAAAAATGCTGCCACCCCGTTGGTTAAACTTAATGGCATTGTCCAAAAGGTTTATAATCACCTGTTTAATGCGATCCATATCAGCTTTGACAGGACATTTTTCATCCTGAAAATAAATCTCCACGTCTATTTCCTTAGCATTAATCTCATCTTCCCTGGCTATTAAGATACGTCTAATCTGTTCGTTTATATCAAAGACGGTAAAGTTCATGGGAAACTGTCCAGACTCAATCTGGGATAAATCCAGAAGCTCGTTAATCAGTTTGTTTAATCTCTGAGTCTCTTCCAATGCTATGGTTAGATATTTCTCCTGTTCTTCAGGATTAAATGTTTTGTCCAAAATTCCCTGTATGTATCCTCTGATTGAGGTAAGGGGTGATCTAAGTTCGTGAGAAACATTGGCCACAAAGCTCCTTCGCATATCTTCAAGTTTTTCAAGAGAATCAGCCATTGCATTAAAGCTAAGGGCTAACTGTCCAGTCTCGTCGCTGCTCATTACCTTGACCCGGCGATTATAATTGCCACTTGCTATCTCTCTTGAGACCTCGCTCATCTGGCTCAGGGGTTTGGATAGTCTGTGGGATACCCAGTATAAGAGTATGGCTGATAATATAGATGAAAAGAGCACTGCTATCCAAATATCTTTGTACAGACCATAAAGGATTAGGTTCATCTCCTCAACAGGAGTATGAAAAAAGATAGCTCCTCTAATCCGTTGTTCCAGCTTAAGAGGCAACCCCACGGTAAGAACAGGAGCAGAAAAACGATCACCGAATTTGCCTATATTCTTTATTATGTTACCTTTTAAGACATTGATGATCTCATCTTTTGAAAAGGGAGCAATCTCAGCTTCGTTACTAACACCGTCAGGCGTATATTGGAATTGAAGAAGTCCTATATCGCCAACTACCCTTACCACCCAAATGCTAGTATTGCGGTATCGGGTAATCCCATCGCTTATAAGCTCCAAATACTCTCGGGAAACCCAGCCCTTGTCATAGAGCACATAGTGTCTATTCAGCTCTTTAGCCTCCCTGATCAACTCCTCTTCAGTAGATCTCAAAATATACCTTTGGAGAGCACTAGAAAGGAATAATCCTGCAGTAATCAAAGTTATGAGTATAATAACAAAATATGTCACCATTAAACGAGAAAATAATGAGCGAAACATCACTTCACCTCAAATTTATAGCCAACACCCCATACCGTCTTTATACTCCATGAAGGGCTATCGGTGGATAATTTTTCTCTCAATCTTTTGATATGCACATCAACTGTTCGTGAATCCCCATAGAAATCATAGCCCCAAACCTGTTCCAACAATTGCTCTCTGGTAAAGACCTTGTTGGGATTTGATGCAAGGAAAAAAAGAAGTTCCAGTTCCTTGGGAGGACATTCAATATTATTGCCTTTAAATGTTACGGTATAGTCGGTTAAATTGATTGTAAGATTGGGATATGAAACTATCTGCTGGTCCTCTTTTGAGGTATTCATCCTTCTTAGCACCGCCTTCACCCTAGCCACCAGTTCTTTAGGATCAAAGGGCTTTACTATGTAATCATCAGCGCCTAATTCCAAGCCCAAAACCTTATCAAAGGTTTCTCCCTTAGCGGTTAGCATAATAATGGGGATTTGGCTTATCTTTCTGACATTTCTACAGACATCCCAACCGTCCATGCCTGGTAACATAATATCAAGTATCATTAGATTTGGCGGATTCTTTCGGAAGGCTTCTAAGCCAGATAATCCGTCGGTATAGTGCTCAGTTGTATATCCTTCCTTCTCCAGATATAGTTTTATCAATTGGCCTATATTGGGATCGTCATCTATAATCATTATCCTTAAGTTGGAATTGTACATATTTTCACACCTCTCATATATCCATCTCCACTATCCTTTATTATAACTACAAAGCCAAAATTTGAAAAGATAAAGGTTGAATGAAAGGATAAATATCATTGAAAAGTAGTCCTTTAGTCTTATCTTTTACCAACATCTATCAATAATTGAAGGATTAAATAGAACTTTGTAGAATAATATATATGGTATCAATTACAAAAAACACAGATTCTTTATACAGCATTTAGAAACAGGGGGAATTCACATGGATAATAGTAAACAAGACAGCAAGGCTATCCGTCTCTTTAAGAAGCAAAAGTCCAAACCAATAAAAAGAGTACATAAAGTCAATAGATTAGGAATACATAGCATTCGCCTAAAGCTCATCGCTTCATTCTTACTTCTCATAGTACCTATAATTATGCTTGGTACTCAATCCCATAGAATAGCGTCCAGCAGTATTGAAGATATAACTCAGAATTCTACTATCCAGACCATGGACCAGACCAAGAAGTATTTGGATTTGTTATTTGAGCAGGTTGACGATATATCAATGCAGTTATTGACGAATACCGTTTTACAGGACTATTACTCATTGAGGGGTGACGATATAACTTCATTTGAAGGCATACAATTAAAAAAGGATGCTGAATCTACCCTATCAGGCTTAATATATAGCAACGACCTGATCAAAAAGATCACCATTTTAACCGATGAACAAACAACCATTTCCACTACACGCCTTTTATTGAATGAAGTGGATTGGTCAGGTTTAAAGGATACAATCTGGTTCAAACAGGTTTTGGAATCTAAAGGTAAAGGCATCTGGATTGGCGACCACAGTGAGGTTGATCCTGTATCAAACAAGAACTATGTAAAAGACTATTCATTTTCCTATGCAAGGAATTATATACATATGGCTACTAGTAACCGCTTGGGAGTTATGCTTATCGATATCGATCAAAAGGCCATTGAAGATCTACTATCCGGTATTCAACTGGGGGAATCTGGCGAAATACATTTAATAACCCCTGACGGTGAAGATTTAACAGCCCAGACTGAGAAAGTGGATAGTGAGGAACAAGATGAAGAACAGCTCACTCTGTCTGACCTATCCTTCTTCCAACAGATCATCGAAGACGAGGAAAACAGCAATTACTTATATGCTGACTATAAAGGCTCTGAACACATGGTTATATACAATAAGATAGGTAATACC
>JAWLDD010000175.1:0-5674 GCA_041686815.1 Candidatus Atribacteria bacterium
AAAACTGATCCATTATTCTGTAGAATTCATTAGGATCATAGAACAAAAGCTTCAAGAAATACCGGCCAACGACATTTTATTCGGAGTATCAGGTCTTATAATTGGTCTTTTAATTTCCTATTTAGTAACATATCCCATAAGACAGCTGAGCTCAGGATGGTTTCCTCTAATAATGACAACTCTCATCTACTTATTTTTTGGTTATTTAGGCATAAGCGTTACCACCAAAAGGTGGAGGGAACTTGATTGGTCGGATCTTTTAAAGCGAGTTCAAAAGGACAGGCATGGCCAAGAAACCGTTTTAAGCCAACCCAAGATACTGGACACCAGCGTTATAATTGACGGTAGGATATTCGATATCTGCAAGACAGGGTTTGTGGAAGGGCCACTGGTCATACCAGCCTTTATATTGGAAGAGCTTAGGCATATCGCCGATTCATCGGATACTCTAAAACGAAACCGAGGCCGCCGTGGTCTCGATATTTTGAATCAGATCCAAAAGGAGCTGGATATACCGGTACGCATCTTCGAAAAGGATTTTGATGACATTCAAGAGGTGGACAGCAAGCTACTAAAGCTAGGGCAGATGTTAAAGGGTGCGGTCATAACCAACGACTATAACCTAAACAAGATAGCGGAATTTCAAGGAGTACCAGTGCTTAACATCAATGAATTGGCTAACGCCGTCAAACCCGTAGTGCTACCCGGAGAGGAAATGCTGGTTCAGGTCATAAAGGACGGTAAGGAGACCGGCCAGGGAATAGGGTACTTGGATGACGGCACCATGATCGTGGTGGACGGTGGTAAAAAGCACGTAGGCGAGACCATAGACGTCCTAGTCACCAGCGTACTTCAGACTGCGGCAGGGCGCATGATCTTTGCCAAGCCCAAGGTTATAGATAAGGTTGTGTGAATCGCATAATAAATATTGAATTTGTAATATTTGTTAAAGTATGTTATAGAACTGTTAAATATTTCAGACAAAATACTGCGGCGGGTTGTACCTCGCCGCTATTTTTAATATAATTTACTTGTGTTAGATCATCAATAATCATATAGGAATGTGTTGCTAGGAAAATGGATTTGTGTAGGAAGCTGACGGAATAAACCATTTTCCTGTGAGACGCAACTTTCTTAAGAAGGAGTTAAGAATTGTCTAACAAAAACTATGCTATAATCTTAGCAGCAGGCAAAGGCACCAGGATGGGCATAGACATAAACAAGATGTTCTTGCCTCTAAAGGGCAAACCCGTCATAGCTCATACCCTGGATGCATTTTACAAGGCTAAAGCCATTGAAGGCATAATGCTGGTGGTGTCGCCGGGAGAGGAGCATCTCATAAAGGAAGAGGTACTTAGCATCTACCCACCCCAAAAGCCTGTTGAGATAACCTTAGGCGGCGCTACAAGGCAGCATTCCGTAGCAAATGG
Source organism: Candidatus Atribacteria bacterium (assembly GCA_041686815.1). Lineage (GTDB taxonomy): Bacteria > Bacillota > Clostridia > Caldicoprobacterales > UBA3941 > JAWLDD01. Next base: position 1,431 of record JAWLDD010000175.1, read on the forward strand.
GCTGAAAGCACTACCTAAAGATACAGATATAGTGGCCATCCATGACGGAGCCAGGGCTCTAATAGTACCTGATGTAATCGACAAGAGCGTAGAGATGGCACTAAGATACGGCAGCGCAGTAGCCGGTATGCCGGTAAAGGATACAATTAAAAGAGTGGCTTCCGATGGTAGGGTACAGGAGACCTTGGACCGAAGCAGTCTATGGCTTGTCCAGACCCCACAGACCTTTAGGTATTCTCTGATCATGGAGGCCCATAGTAAAGCTGACAGCGTGGGGCTTGTCGCTACTGACGATTCAGCCTTAGTAGAGGCCATAGGAAGAGATGTCCACATGATAGAGGGTGGCTATGACAACATAAAGATTACCACTTCTGAGGATATAGCCATAGCTGAAGAGATTTTAGCGAGAAGGGAATAATGAATATGAGGGTAGGAATTGGATATGATGTACATAAACTGGTAGAAGATCGCCCCCTTATATTGGGAGGAGTTAATATACCCTTTGACAAAGGCTTGCTAGGGCATTCCGATGCCGATGTCCTAACCCACGCCATAATGGATGCTCTGCTAGGAGCCCTGGGACTGGGAGACATAGGACAGCATTTTCCCGACACCGATGAAAAGTACAAAGGTGCATCCAGCATAGGCTTACTGGAACAGGTAGGCAGTATCATAAGGGGTGCTGGATACATGATAGTAAACATTGACAGCGTAATAATGGCGGAAAAACCTAAGATGGCTCCCTATCTTGAGATTATGAAGATAAACATCTCAAAGGCTCTCGGGATAGAACCATCTATGGTTAATATAAAGGCAACTACCACCGAAGGACTGGGTTTTGTAGGAACAGGCCAAGGTATGGCCGCTAAAGCAGTGGTGTTGTTGGAGAAATCACACCGATCCTAAGGGTAAATTAAGGAGGTAATTGAAAATGAAGAGATTTTTCTGTTGGACTATAGTGCTGATACTCACCCTATCGTTCCCCCTATCCATACTGGCCGATGCAGCATCATCGGAGGGTGAGATCGTTGTAAGCTTGGCAGGCAATCTAAATGAAACTCAGAAAAAACAGATTTTGGAGCTCTTTGGTGTTAAAGAAGACGAGGTCAAGGTAATCATCACTACCATCGATGAGGAAAGGAAGTATCTAGGCGATGTGGTTTCAGCTGAAAAGATAGGCAACAAGACCATGTCGTCAGCCTATGTAGAGATCCTTGAGGAAGGTCAGGGCATCGATGTTGAGACCTACAACATCAACTGGGTTACCCGGGAGATGTATGCCAATGCCTTGGTAACGGCAGGAGTGGAGAATGCAAAGGTAATAGCAGCAGCACCCATCAGCGTGTCTGGCACCGGAGCCCTCACTGGCATCATGAAGGCCTTTGAAGAGGCAACGGATACAGATCTGGATGAAGACGCCAAAAAGACCGCCAATGAAGAGCTGGTGGTAACTGGAGAACTGGGAGAAACCATAGGCAAGGATGAGGCTGCAGCTCTTATAAAGGAGATCAAGGAGAGAATCGCCGAGCTCAAGACCAAGGACGAAGGCGAAATCCGAAAGATCATCATCGAGATATCCGGCAACCTCAACATAAACCTGACCCAAGAGCAAATCGATCAACTGGTAGAGCTGATGAAAAAGATCAGCAACCTGGATTTGAATGTAGAGAAGATCGCCAGTCAAATCGAGAAGATTACCAAAGGTTTGGATGACGTTAAAAAAGTGGTACAGGAGAACAAGGGCTTGATAGCAAAAATATTGAAAGCCATAGAAAACTTCTTTGCTTGGCTCAGGGGACTGTTAGGATAAATCTAAGTGCTTAGCATAATTGATCTGAGGTATATACAGAAGTGATCGGTTAGGAGGTAGATGGAACAATCATCTACCTCTTAGTTGTATTTACGATAGATAATATAGTTTATAAGATTGGGCTATGGACTGTATGTCAGTAGCCTTTTCTGATTTTCCATTTAATTAATCTTATATAAACCATTAGCCTAAAGATTTTCATATTAATCAGATAAGAAAAATCATAGTTTATATTTTGAAACTTATATATAATCAAGTTAAACAATGAAATAGGAGTGTGAACAGATGAACAAAATAGAAAGGTTAAAAGCTGCTATTAATGGTGAATTACCAGATAAGGTGCCTGCAGGATTTTGGTTTCATTTTCCTTCTTCCTATGGTGTTAAGGAGTTAATCGACGGTCATATTGAACTATATAAACATACTGATATGGATATTATTAAAGTTATGTATGAATTCGGTTACTCTCTGACTGAACAAGTAAGCAAGCCATCTGATTGGTATAAAATCAAACCAGAGGGCAAGACCTCAACATATTATAAAAAACAGAAAGATGTTATAAAAGGAATCGTTGATAAGGTACAAGGGGATGTAATGGTTTTTACAACTATGTTTGGACCATTTAAATCTGCTGTTATGGCATATGGTGATGATTTAGTTATGGCACATTCCAAAGAAGATCCTGAGGCTGTGGCAGCAGGGGTTAACACTATTGCAGAAGCCCTTGTAGAATGGGCAGAAGGTTATCTCGAGGCAGGTGCTGATGGGATATACTATTCAGCACAGTTTGCTGAGTTGGGAAGATTTACTTATGATGAATGGAGTAAATTAGTTCGTCCTTCTGATCTTAAGGTTCTGAATGTCGCAGATAAGAAAGAAGATAAATACAATATACTTCATATCTGTGGTGAGCCTGAATACAAATTTAAAACACATGTTGATAGATTCTATGATTATTCCGGAGATATTGTGAATTGGGCTGTATATGATAATAATTATGAGCTTGAACGGGGCAGAGATCTATTTAAACGCACTATATTGGGTGGACTGGACAATCGCGGTGTCATCATAAATGGTACCTTTGATGAGATTACTGATGAAGTACACAATGTCATAAGGAAATTTGGAAAGCGTGGACTCATGATAGGCGCTGACTGCACATTACCTGGAGATATAGATCCAGATAGGATCAAGGTAGCAGTAGAAGCATGTGCATCCTTTGAGCAAGATGCCTAATAACTGAAAATATTATTTTAGGAGGATACATAATGACCTATATTGCAGATAGCAACAGGTATTCTAAAATGAAGTATAATAGATGTGGTAATAGTGGTTTGTTTTTACCTGCAATTTCATTAGGCTATTGGCACAACTTTGGATACCATGAGAGCTATGAGAATATGCGACAAATGACATTTACAGCCTTTGATCTGGGGATTACACATTTCGATTTAGCAAATAACTATGGGCCTCCACCAGGAAGCGCTGAGGAGAATTTTGGAAAGATCTTAAAACAGGATCTTAAGCAGTACCGAGATGAAATGATTATCTCTACTAAAGCTGGATATTATATGTGGCCAGGTCCCTATGGTGAATGGGGCTCAAGAAAATATTTAATGGCAAGCTTGGATCAGAGCCTAAAACGCATGGGATTAGAGTATGTAGATATTTTTTACTCCCATAGACCTGACCCTAATACTCCATTAGAGGAAACTATGGGAGCCCTTGATTCCGCAGTTAGGCAGGGTAAAGCATTATATGTTGGAATCTCTAGTTATACAAAAGAACAGACTGAGAAAGCCTACAAAATTCTCAAGGAACTTAAAACACCATTCATTATCCATCAGCCTTCTTATTCCATGTTCAATAGATGGATCGAGGAAGATGGGCTAAAAGATTATGCAAATGAAAATGGCATAGGTTTAATAGCATTTAGTCCATTAGCACAGGGATTGCTTACAAATAAGTATTTGAAAGGTATTCCAAAGGATTCTAGAATTGGGAAAAAAGCAGATTCATTGGATGAGAGTGCATTGACCCAGGATAAATTAGATAAAATATCAGCTCTTAATGAAATTGCAGCAAAACGTGGCCAAACTCTTGCACAGTTGGCATTGGTATGGGTTCTCCGTGAGAATAAGATTACTTCTGTTCTTATAGGTGCAAGTAGACCTGAACAGATCATTGAGAATGTTGCTGCACTTGAAAATCCCGATTTATCCAAAGAAGAGATAGATGCCATAGAGGCTATATTAAGCAAGTGATAAAGTTTCACCCATACATTCCTGACTAAAGCATTTTGTATAAGTTGTGTTTAATATAAATAAGGAATGGATGATTAAGTCCGTATAATGGTGTAAAAAGAAAAATAAGTTGAGCCAAGGCTCTACCTCGGTTAAAATATAGTTGCAAGCAAATACCAAACCGAGGAGGA
>JAWLDD010000176.1:0-5659 GCA_041686815.1 Candidatus Atribacteria bacterium
AGAAAAGCAATCTGCACTATCCATTGGCAATCTTTTAGGTCAACAGGAGATTGTTATTAAATCCTTAGGGAAATATTTGTCCGATATAAAAGTAATATCAGGAGCAACCATCCTTGGCGACGGACGGGTGGCTCTAATATTGGATATTAACCGATTGGTATAGAAGGGGGAAATACAATGGATAAAGACAATACGAAGCTGGAACAGTCTTCCCTTGGTCAGCTTGTAAGCTTCGCCTTGGGTGATGAAATTTATGGCTTGGATGTAATGTTGACAGAGTCCATAGAGAGAGTATCGGACATAACACGGGTTCCTAAAACTCCTAATTATGTATTAGGGATAACAAACATAAGGGGAGAAATTGTCCCTATAGTAAGCTTGAGAAAGCGCTTGGGAATGAAAGATAGAGAATATGATGATGATACCCGCATTATAATCTGCAGATGGCAGGATTACCGAATAGGTATCCTGGTGGATAAGGTATATGATGTATTTACAGCTTCCCAATCAGTTGTACAAGCTGGTAATCATATATTCAAGGATCAATCAAAGGATTTTATATCTATGGTTATTGAATATAATAAGGATTATCTACTAGTCTTAGACTTGTTGAAGGTCTTGAATATAGGTGAAGGATCATGAATTTCCTAAATGATGGGCAACTTGATGTTCTTAAGGAGATAGGCAACATAGGTGCCGGTAACGCAGCTACTTCATTATCCAAATTAATGAGCAGGCGTGTAGATATGAAGGTGCCAGAGGTTAAGGTAATAAATTTTGATGAAGTGGAAATGGTGTTAGGTGGAGCTGAGACTCTGGTAGCGGGAATATATATGGAGTTTACAGGCGATATACAAGGCACAATAATGTTTATTTTGGATAAGTCATCTGCTTTTAATCTGTTATCCTTTTTAATGCCGAATTATAGGTTCAAAAATCATGAGACTTTCTCATCTCTTGAATCATCAGCTCTAAAAGAAGTAGGTAATATTTTGACTGGAGCATATTTGAGTTCTTTGTCTACCCTAACTGGCCTTTATGTTAAGCCCTCCATTCCCGCCTTGGCCTATGATATGGCTGCTGCAATACTGAGTGTTCCTATGATTGAATTTGGCCAAATAGGTGAACAAGCTTTTTTTATAGAAACCGTTTTCATTGATGGTCTAAATCAAGTTAAGGGCAACTTCTTCTTGATACCCAAAATAGATTCCTACCCGATTATATTGAGATCTTTAGGAGTCGATAGATGACGACTAGAATAAAAGTAGGTATGGCCGATATTAAAGTGGTGGCAGCACCCGGGGTTTTAGTAACATTAGGCTTAGGATCATGCGTAGGAATCGCTTTATATGATGAATTTGTAAAGGTTGCAGGACTAGCCCATGTTATGCTTCCATCCAGCAGAAGGATAACCAACAATGAAAACAAGGCCAAATATGTTGATACTGCAATTTTACAGTTAATAGAAGATATGACTGCCTTAGGAGCAAAAAAGGAGCGATTAACGGCTAAATTAGCTGGTGGGGCACAAATGTTTGCTTACGGAAACAATAGTCAAAATACCCTACTAAAAATTGGTGAAAGGAATGTGGCTTCTACATTGGAAGAATTAGAAGGGTTAAAAATTCCTGTAATCAGTCAGGATACCGGGGGAAACTACGGAAGAACCATTGAATTTTTTGCAGATACGGGTAAATTGATAATACGTACTATTGGTCATGGAGTTAAGGAAATATAGTATTCCCGCCAGTTTGGTAGACTTACTCTTGAAATTAGGGGGAGCAAATGTTACTAAAAGATGATGCTTTGAGGGACTTATGGGTTAGATATAAAAATAGTAGAGATACGCAATCGAGAAATGAAATAGTAGTGCATTATAGTAGCCTAGTCAACAGGGTAGTTAATAGAATAGCTGCCAAGTATGGTGATTATATAGATATAGATGATCTTACAGGTTATGGAATATTTGGTTTATTAGATGCAATTGAGAAGTTTGATATAGATAAAGGAGTTAAATTTGAAACTTATGCATCTTTAAGAATACGAGGGGCAATAATAGATCAGATACGTGATCAGGATTGGATACCAAGAAGCTTAAGAGCCAGAGCAAAAGAAATACAAAGAGCAATTGATGAAATGGAAATGGAGCTTGGCAGACAGGTAGAGGACGAGGAATTGGCTAGTCGTATGGGAATGACAGTGGAAGAATTACAAAAGATAATGGGCCAACTTCATTCCTTTACCATTTTGTCTTTAGACGACCAAATTCTGGACATGATAGGAGATTCATCAACTTTACATAGCGAGTTTGAAACACCTGAAGAGTATACTATTGCAGAAGAGTTGAAGAGCTTGCTAGCTCAAGCAATAGATGAATTGCCAGACAAGGAGAAAAAAGTAGTAAGTCTTTATTATTTTGATGAATTAACGCTAAAGGAAATAGGTATGGTTATTGGTGTGTCCGAATCCAGGGTATCTCAACTACATTCAAGAGCTCTAATTAAGTTAAAGAATAGGCTGAATAGGATAAATGCTATTTAGCAAATGGGGGTGGGATCTTGGAAGAAGATAAGGTTGCTAAATGGGAAACTTATCAAGGTACTGGTTTTAATATTGAGTATGAAGAAGATGGTGTTTATCTCACTGTTTCATCATCACCAGATGGCATGAGCAAGGAAGATGAATCAATCATATTAAGTGTCATAAAACGAAAAAGATTAATGGGTATCAATAGTACAGCGGTGTTTGAAGCTATGTTTGTCAAACCCAATACCAAGGTTAGAATTGCACAACCACAAAAGGAAGTGATATTGGATCAAGAAATTCAGGTTAGGGTTTCTAATGGAGGGATGGAGGCCTTTGCCACGCTATTACCTGAAGACAAAGGAGCTAAGCTTACTAAAGAGAAGGTCATGCAGATATTACGTCGTGAAGGGATAGTCTTTGGCATAGACGAGAGTGCGATAGAGAGAATGCTTAAACAACAGGATTATTATAACGATATTCCCATTGCTTACGGAAAATATCCCAAAAAGGGGCAGGACGCAAAACTAATATATCATATAGATTTTAATAGAGTAGCCAAACCTATTATTTTAGATGATGGAACAGTAGACTACAGGAATTTAGATCTCATACGCAACGTTTCAAAAGGACAACAGTTGGCAACTTTGGTTCCTCCTACTGAGGGAATACCTGGTAAAACAGTTTATGGAAAAACCATCGAGGCTATGGCGGGGAAAAATCTGGTGTTGCCCAAGGGGAAGAATGTAGTCGTTTCAGAAGATGGCTGTTCTCTATTAGCAGCAATAGATGGCAAAGCAGAGATGATAGACGGAAAAATTCACGTTCAGGCTATATATGAGGTAATGGGAAATGTAGACAACTCCACTGGAAACATTGATTTTGTAGGAAATGTCATAGTAAACGGAAATGTCCTTACAGGCTTTGAAGTAAAAGCTGGGGGATATATCGAAGTCAGAGGCGTTGTAGAAGGGGCGACGCTTTCTGCTGTTGGAAATGTAGTGCTTAAGCAAGGTATGCAGGGTATGGGTAAAGGCTCAATTATCTCACACGGAGATGTCATCGCACGTTTCATTGAAAATGGTACAGTGGCAGCCAAAGGAGATATCATCGCAGAGGCTATATTACACAGCAATATCAATTGCGGAGGGAAGGTTAAGGTAGTTGGACGAAAAGGATTAATAGCAGGAGGATCTGTTTCAGCTGGGCATGAGATTTCTGCTTTCGTTGTTGGATCCCCTATGTCTACCACTACAGAATTAGAAGTGGGTATAAGCCCTATGGTTAGAGAAGAGCATTCCCGTCTTTGCAAAGAGCTTGATGAGATGACTCAAGAGCTGAAGAAAGCAGACCAGATCTTAAACTTGTTGCGAAAGATGGAATCAAAAGGAGAATTAGCTTTAGACAAAGCTAACATGCGCCTAAAAGCAATTAAGACCAAGCTCAGGTGTAGCCAAAAGTTTCCTGAAATAAAAGCCCGAATAGCGGAGTTGGATGAACTAATTAAAGCAGTTTCCTTGGGCAGAATCAATGTGAGGGACCATATACACCCTGGAGTAAAGATTACCATAGGCTCTTCCATCCTTTATATAAAGATAAAGAACAGCATGTAACATTTTTGAGAGAGAGTGGCGAAATAACCAGAACTTCTTATCTAGGTTAGGAGGGATAAGATGTCTATCAGGCCAATAGATGTGCAGATTACCATCCAAAAATCTGACCATTATTCTAAGGAATACAACTACAATAACCAGTTAAATAATAGCCAACAAGCAGTTTCATCGGAAACACAGAGACAGGTTATACAATCTCAACAGCAGGTCCTATCAGCTGAATCTACTAAAAACAGCCGAATAAATAGGGATGGTTCAAAGAAATCAGATGATAGAAAATTTCAACCCCAAAACAAAAAATCCAAGAAAGATGATGACAGCAAAGCAAAAATTTCTTTAGCAGAAGATGATAAGGGTGCTTTTGTAGATATCATTATATGAGGTGTTTTTATGGTTGAAAATATAGGTACGCTAATGTGGGGTGGATTGTTTTTTATTGCTATAGGTCTCTGGATGTGGAAAAAAGATAGAGATCAAATACAAGCCATCGATAATAGGATTGCACAGAAGGAAAAAGATCTATATGAACTCTACCAGTCATTAGAGGAAATAATGCAGGAAATGAGTTACCTATACAGTCAAAGCAATTTAACTCTCCAATACCAAGAACCGCAGAATGTTGGATATCAGGAACAGAATAGTGAGGGACAGAATACTGAGGAACAAGACAAAGAAGTCCAAAATGGTTTTACAGCAAATACAGATGAGGAATATACTACAGAGGAAAATATAAATAAGCATTATAGGGTTATACAGCTAAGGAACCAAGGCTATGACGAAGAGGAAATAGCAAGGCAATTAGGAATAGGTAAGGGAGAAGTAAGGCTGATTCTTGGGTTTAAAAGGGAACGGGAGTGAAAAATAATGAAGCGCTTTTCATTATCTGCTTTTTTAATTGGATTAGGATTAGGAATGATCTTTAGTTATTTTTTTGTATTAAGCAGCAGGGAAGAAATCAATCCCGATGTTGTCATTAAAAGCATACCTGATGAGATTATAATACAAAGAGCAAAAGAATTGGGCCTGATAGATCCAAACTCTGGCATTGATAAAGAAGCTATTCAACAGAACTCTAATTAAAAATAATTCTTGATAATTACATCGGGTTATGGTATACTACACGAGGTGAAAACACACTCTTTTGGATGGAGAGGCCAGTGCCTTTTTAAAGGTTGCTTTTCTGGATGAAGAAAGAGGAGGTATAACTGAGGAGGTGAATAGGAATATGGCAGTTGTAAGTATGAAGGAATTGCTAGAGGCTGGTGTTCATTTTGGGCATCAAACCCGTAGGTGGAATCCCAAAATGGCTACCTACATCTTTACAGAAAGAAATGGAATTTACATCGTAGATCTGCAAAAAACAGTTCGGAAGATGGAGGAAGCCTACAATTTTGTTCGTGATCTAGCTGCAGAAGGCAAGGAAATTCTTTTTGTAGGAACAAAGAAGCAAGCTCAAGAGGCCATTGAATACGAAGCTCAAAGATGTGGCATGTATTATGTAAATCAAAGATGGCTGGGTGGTA
>JAWLDD010000177.1:0-5634 GCA_041686815.1 Candidatus Atribacteria bacterium
GATAGAGGAACCGTTTAAAAGAGAGCCGGAGCAGGTGAAAGCCGGTAGCGGAGATTCTATTTGAAGATGGCCCCGGAGCGGAGGTGCTGAAGTGTTAGTAGGCAACTACGGATGATCCCGTTATTAAGTCGAGCGATGTTAGTCGCGTAGAGATGCCTTTTTATTTGAAGGCGAATTAGGGTGGTACCGCGATGGAATACCCCTCGTCCCTATACGGAACGAGGGGATTTTTTGTAGGCAAAATGTTTCTGATAACATTTTAATAAGACCGATTAGTATAGAGGTTTAAACTATTATGATGTGAAAGGATGATTAAGATGAAGGACAAAAAGACTTTTTATATCACTACCCCAATTTACTATCCCAGTGACAAACTCCACATAGGCCATTCCTATACCACGGTGGCAGCCGATGCAATGGCCCGATTTAAGAGATTGACAGGATATGATGTAATGTTCTTGACCGGAACGGATGAGCATGGCCAGAAGATCGAGCGAGTTGCCAAGGAAAAGGGAGTAACCCCCAAGGAGTACGTGGATCATATAGTAGCAGGTATTAAAGAGCTGTGGAAGACTCTAGATATATCCTATGACCACTTTATAAGAACTACCGATCCTGAGCATGAGGAAGTAGTACAAAAGATATTCAAAAAGCTGTATGATCAAGGCGATATCTACAAGAGCGAATACGAAGGATGGTATTGCACTCCCTGCGAATCATTTTGGACCGAGATTCAGCTGAAAGATGGGAAATGTCCCGACTGCAACAGAGATGTAGAGCTGGTTAAGGAGGAGAGTTATTTCTTTAAAATGTCCAAATATCAGGACAGGCTTATCAAGTATATCGAAGAGCATGACGAATTCATTCAACCCCAATCCAGAAAGAATGAGATGCTCAACAACTTCCTCCGTCCAGGGTTAGAGGATCTGTGCGTGTCCAGAACTTCCTTCAAATGGGGAATACCTGTTACCTTTGATGACAACCATGTTATATATGTATGGATAGATGCACTGTCCAACTATATTACCGCCTTAGGGTATCTTACCGATAACGATGCTAAATTTAAAAAATATTGGCCAGCAGACGTTCACCTGGTGGGCAAGGAGATTGTCAGGTTCCATACTATCATATGGCCCATCATGCTCATGGCCTTGGGAGAGGAACTGCCCAAACAGGTTTTCGGACATGGTTGGCTGATACTAGAGGGAGGCAAGATGTCCAAATCCAAGGGGAATGTGGTAGATCCGGTAGTTTTGGAGAAGAGATATGGCCGGGATGCCCTGCGCTATTTCCTATTAAGGGAGGTTCCCTTTGGTTCTGATGGAGTTTTCTCCAATGAAGCATTAGTAAACAGAATAAATTCCGATTTGGCCAACGATTTGGGTAACCTACTGAGCCGAACGGTGGCTATGATAGATAAGTACTTTGACGGTGCTATCCCTGCTCAGGGACAACTGGAGGGTGTGGATCATGAACTCATGGAAATGGCTCTAGCCACCCCCAATAAAGTAGAAAAGCTGATGGATGATCTATTGTTCAGCAATGCTCTGGCTGAGATATGGAAGCTAGTTAGCAGGACCAACAAGTATATCGATGAAACAATGCCCTGGGTGCTGGCAAAATCCGAGGAACAAAAGCCCAGGCTGGGTACGGTTTTATATAACTTGGCTGAAGCCTTAAGGATTATAGCCGTGCTTATAAGCCCCTTTATGCCAACCACACCTAAGAAGATTCGCCATCAACTGGGCATTGGCCAACAAGATGATTTAAGCAGCTGGGAGAGCCTAAGTGAATTCGGGAAGATCCCTTCAGGTACACAGGTACAAAAGGGAGCAGTCATATTCCCAAGATTGGATGTCGACAAGGAATTGGAGGAGCTTGACAAGAGCCTTCCAACCCAAGCAAAGGACGAGAAGAAGGATGAAGATAAGGCCCAGAATAAAAAGGCCAAGGCTCAAGAAAATGAAATCCCTCAGATTACCATCGACGACTTTGCAAAATTGGATTTGAGGGTGGCCAAGGTTATTGCTGCCGAGAAGGTGGAAAAATCCGATAAGCTGTTAAAACTCCAGCTTAAGGTAGGAGAGGAAACCAAGCAGGTGGTATCCGGCATCGCACAGCACTATTCAGCGGAAGAGCTGGTGGGCAAAGATCTAATTCTGGTAGCCAATCTAAAGCCCGTCAAGCTACGAGGTAACTTGTCTGAGGGAATGATATTGGCTGCATCCAATGAGGATGGCAAATTGACCCTTGTTACCGTTGATAGCGACATAGAATCCGGATCCAAGGTCAGCTAAAGGTGATAAGATATGCTTATTGATACCCATGCTCATCTAGACGATGAAAGATTTGATCAAGACAGGGATGAACTAATCCGAGGACTTCCCGAAAGGGGAGTCTCTCGGGTCATTAATCCGGGAATTGACATTGACTCTTCGAAGAAGTGTATAGATCTATCGGAGAATTATGAGATTATATATGCCGGAGTGGGCTTTCATCCCCATGAGGCGAGCAAGGCAGCACCAGGTTATTTGGATGTACTGCGCTCTATGACTCAGCATAAAAAGGTAGTGGCCATAGGGGAGATTGGACTGGATTATTACTATGATTTTTCTCCCAGAGAGGTTCAGAAGAAAGTTTTTGTGGAGCAGATAGAGCTGGCATCAGAGTTAAAGCTGCCTATTATCATCCACAATCGAGACTCCCATCAGGATATGTTGGACATCTTGCAATCCAACAGGCAACTATTGCAAGGAGGAGTTATGCATAGCTTTTCCGGGAGTTGGGAGATGGCCAAGACAGTGCTGGATCTAGGCCTTTATATATCCCTTGGAGGACCTGTAACGTTTAAAAATGCCAAGAAGCCTGTGGACATAGCTCAAAATATCCCTTTGGAAAGGCTATTGATTGAGACCGACAGTCCCTATCTAACCCCTGTACCCTATAGGGGAAAACGCAATGATCCGGGACATGTAGGATTAGTAGCGCAAAAGATCGCGGATATTAAAGGGATATCTGTTGAAGAAGTAGTAGCAAAAACCGGAGACAATGCCGTAAAATTGTTCAATTTAGATTAATTGCTAAAAAGGAAGTCGAAATTTATGGATACCTACGTATATAGATTAAAAGATGCATTATATATAAATCTTACCAACCAATGTACCAATGCCTGTGATTTTTGCATACGAATAGGTTCTGAGGGAATGGAGGACTACAAGCTATGGCTTAAGTCAGAGCCTACTGCCCAGCAGGTCATAGACCAAATGGGCGATGTAAGGCAGTACAGTGAAGTAGTTTTCTGTGGATTTGGCGAGCCTACCATGAAGCTGGAGGAGCTAAAGGAGATTGCTAAAAAAGTGAAGGAAGATGGAGTCAAGGTTCGAATTAACACCAATGGTCATGCCAACCTCTATCACGGCAGGAATGTAGTACCCGAACTGGCAGGGCTGATTGATGTAATGTCCATAAGCCTAAATGCGCCTACAGCTGAAGAGTATGATAAGATTTGCAGATCCAGATACGGTCTAAAAGCTTTTGATGGAATGCTGGATTTTGCCAGAGAGTGTGTAGGGGTTATACCCGAGGTAATATTATCGGTAGTGGATGTCATTTCGCCCGAAGACGTAGAAAAATGCCGTGCTATAGCAGAACAGGTAGGAGCCAAATTCAGGGTAAGAGCAAAGGAATAAGAAAGAGCCTGGAAAAAACCAGGCTCTATTGTTTTATAGGCTATCATTCATCAGAAGTGATTCCGTAGAACTCTTCAAAGATGGTTCTTGCAATATCCAGCTTAACTCCACCTTCCCCAGCAGGAACCTCTAGAGCAATGACTACCACCAATGGAGTGGGCTGATCTAGGGTAAAGGCTGCCAGCCAACCGATCTCTTCTTTTCCTTCATTGTCCTTTTCAGCTGTACCTGTCTTGGCAGCGATGGTAAGGCCATCAATAGCCAGGCTGTGAGCTGTTCCGGTTTTGTCTTCTACAACACCCACAAGGGAGGGTAAAATGGTATCTATCCATTTTTGTGGTATGGTTTCCTCCAGCCATATTTTTCTTTCATACTGCTTTACAACTTCACCCTCAGGGGTTTTAATCTCCTGGACAATTTGAGGAAGCACCATATCCCCTTGGTTGAGAAAGGCTGTGTACATAGAGGCCATCTGCAGAGGTGTAACCAGCACTTCTCCCTGGCCTATGCTGGATATAGCCAGCAATCGCTTTGACCAAGTGGTATCCTTTCTCTTAAGTATGGATTGAGATACCGGCACATCAAAGGGCAAAGGCTGACCGAATCCAAATCTTTCTCCATATGCTTCGAAGGTCTCGTAGGGCATCCTTAAGGCAGCCCAAGCAAAGTAGATATTATCCGACCATACCAAAGCCCGATCCAGATTTACAGGCCCTTCAGGGTGAGGAGTTCTGACAATAGGAGGAGCATTCCAATCCTTTAAGTCAGGGGTCCAAGAACGTTTTCTAGCAGCTTCTACAACGGTGTTTGTATTGATGATACCTTCCTCCAAAGCCATAACAGCAGTAAAGGGTTTAAGGGTAGAACCCGGAGGATAGAGAGCATAGGTAGCACGGTTTATAAAGGGTTTGTCTGGGTGCTCTGAGAGCTCCTTCCATGTAGAGGGAAGCACACCGTTTGGAAATACATTTGGATTAAAGTCAGGATAGCTTACCATGGCCAGCACTTCTCCTGTTATCCCGTTTAGTACCACAGCAGTACCAACATGTCCATTTAAGGCTTTATGGGTCGCTAGCTGTAGATCTGGATCCAGGGTCAAGCTGACGGAGTTTCCATCTTCGGGAGGCTTTTCGGCAATGGTGGATTTCTTATTGTTATCCTGATCTCGGATAAAGAGGGTATACCCCGAGATACCATGGAGGTATTCTTCCATAGTAGCTTCTATACCCTGTCTTCCTATCAAATCGTTGTCCTTGTACCCTGTCTTTTCCTTTAAATCATCTGCACTTACCCGTTGTACATAGCCAACTATATGTGAATATAATTCGTTATCCAAATAGCGGCGAGAGTCGGTGACAACGTTGGTTACCAACATAACACCTTTAACCGACAAGAGCTTGTCTTTGAATTCGGCACTAATGCTCAAAGGGAAATTTCGAAGAGGTACCAAGGTATCATCCCTTACCCAATCCTTGGACAGTTCGTTCAATATCCTTTCTTCTTCCATCTCAAGAAGAGGAGCCAAGGCTTTGGCAAATTCATTGCGATCCGGGATCTTTCCGGGAACAGCGCCAACTGTATAGGCTTCTCCCTCTATCACTATGGGATTACCTTCCCGATCTGTGATATCACCTCTAACAGCGTGTTGGCTGACCAATCTCACCTGGTCTCCTTCCTCCAAATCGGGAAAGATAAGGGAAGGACTCCAATCAATCTTCCATTTATCCTCTTCAAAGACAAGGGGGATGGTAAACCTAGATTCAAAGATATTTACAGTACCTGTATGAAATGTTACATCTACAGGTAGATAGGCTTTGTTATCCTCTTTAATTATTTCATGGGGAGAAATCTCTACCCTTTCAACCTTTATGGCATTGAATATAGTTTCGTATCTATCAACGAATTTATCCCCTGGGATAGATTTCTTACTGTTCTCTGATAGGAC
>JAWLDD010000178.1:0-5563 GCA_041686815.1 Candidatus Atribacteria bacterium
GAATTAAGAAAGTTTATGTTTGAGAAGGTTTATGTGGGAACGATATCCAGGAACCAGGAAAATGAGGCCGATTCTATTATAAAGGGGCTCTTTTATTATTTTTCAAACAATCCGAAAATGCTACCACCTGAATATTATAAGAGTGTATCCAGGTGTGGTATAGATCAGGTGGTATGCGATTATATAGCGGGCATGACAGATAGATATGCTCTTGGAGTCTTTAAATCAATACAAAACCATTAGAAAGCAAAACCAATCATAATATTTGGGAGCAACCAGCATAATAAGTGGGACAGTATGTTGACGAAGGCTGTGCGACGGCCTAACAAAATGTTATGTTGAAAAGAAGGAAATTGACAAAGCATGTCGAATATAAATCTATGAGTTTTGTTAGTCCTTGATTTCGACACTTCAGAGCTCTAGGGATATATTCGTTGCATTGCATGGTATATGGCATAGATATGATAGGTGATGATAATGGCCAATTTTTTGCCTGAAGAGTTTATAGAAGAAGTGCGGGTTGCAAACGAGATAACAGAGGTTATTTCCGAATATTTACCCCTAAGACCAAAGGGGAAAAGTTTTTTTGGGCTTTGCCCATTCCATAACGAAAAAACTCCATCCTTTTCCGTAGACCCTACCAAGCAGATATACCATTGCTTCGGATGCGGAGAAGGAGGTAATGTTTTTACATTTATCATGGCACTGGAAAAGCTAGACTTTGTTGATTCGGTCAAGTTTTTGGCCGATCGAAAAGGAATCTCTCTACCAATCTCTTCGAAAAGAGCTCGAGATGAGGAAGCCGTTAAACGCAGAGAATTGCTATATAGCATAAATAGGGAAGCAGCTATATTTTACCATAATAGGCTTATATCCCATGAAGGACGTCAAGCTCTGGAATACCTTTATTCTAGAGGAGTAGACCAGAAGACCATAGTAGCTTTTGGTTTAGGATACGCTCCCGATTCCTGGGATGCCACCATAAATCATCTATTGGAAAAGGGCTTTAATATTCAGGACCTAGTTGAGGTAGGCTTGGCTGTTACTAAAAACCAGAGAACCTATGACCGATTCCGCAATAGGCTTATGTTTCCAATCATTGACCATCGTGATCGGGTATCAGGATTTGGTGGTAGGGTAATGGATGATTCTGTGCCAAAATATCTGAACTCTTCGGAAGGTCCTACCTTTAATAAGAGCAGCATTCTGTTTGGACTTAACTTAGCAAGAAAACAGCGCCCTATAGACAGCCTTATAGTGGTGGAAGGATATATGGATGTGATTACACTTTTTCAACACGGTTTCCAGAATGCAGTAGCTTCGCTAGGCACCGCTTTAACAGCTGATCATGCAAAACTGATGAGACGATATACCCCCGAAATCTACATTGCATATGATGGAGATACTGCAGGTCAACAGGCTACAGCCAGGGGGCTGGATATATTAAAGGACGCAGGATGTAAGGTTAAAGTTGTTAGATTTCCAAAAGGGATGGATCCCGATGACATCCTGAGAAAACAGGGTGTCGAATACTTTAACAAGCTAATTCAGAATGCTTCGTCTCTGACGGATTTTAAGCTGGATATGCTAAAGTACCAATATGACATGGACAATCAAGAGGATAGGGTAGAGTATGCTACCAAGGCTGCCAATATACTGCTAGAGGTGGAAAATCCCCTAGAGAGAGACGTGTATATCCAAAAACTTAACACTACAACTGGGTTTAAGACTGAGCTGCTATACCGGCTAATAGAACAATTGGATAAGAGAAAGGAAAAGCCAAGTCTAAAAAGGAATAGAATTGGTAATAATAGGCATACTACCAATATTGGGAAGGCTAGACAACGAGTGTCTGCAAGGATAAGGGCCGAAAGGGACTTAATAAGGCTAATGGTGGAGAGCGGTGAAATGGCCACAAAGATTATAGATCAGCTAGGTGATTTTGAATTTGAAGACAACGCTCATGGTAAGGTAGTGGATATCATTAGGGATTTAATGTCAAAAGATATTGAACCTAATGCTGGGCAGATACTCAATTATATAGAGGATGATCAAGAAAGAGGCAAAATTATTGAAATATTTAGCTTAGAAATGGAGTATGATAATGTAGATAGATATATTCTGGATTGCATTGAAGAACTCCACCGCTCACAGTTGGAAAAGCGAAGCAAATACTTGAAAGAGCAAATTTCGAAGTTGGATCTTGAAGGGAATTTCGGATCCGTTGAGTATATGAAACTGGTCGAAGAATTGAGTGCAATAAATCGAAGGACTAAACTAGGTCGAAAAGGAAAGGAGGAGGTTATGTGAAAAATGGAGAAGTGGGTTTGAAGCGGATAAAGGAATTGATAGAAAAGGGCAGGTCCAAAGGAGTCCTTACTTATAAGGAGATCATGGACATGCTTGAAGAAATAGATTTGGAACCCGAGCAGATTGAAAAAGTCTATGATAGCTTAGAAACCCTTGGTATAGATGTTGTTGACGAGGAAGACCCTGCAGAGGATGTGGATGATGACGATGATACCGATCAAAGCGATAACAGCATCCTAGAAGGTGTAAGTGTTGATGACCCTGTGAGGATGTATCTAAAGGAGATCGGAAAGGTGCCGCTGTTGACCGCTGAGGAAGAGGTAGAACTAGCAAAGAGAATGGAATCAGGAGATGAGATGGCCAAGCGCAAGCTGGCAGAGGCTAATTTGCGATTGGTGGTTAGCATAGCCAAGCGCTATGTAGGTAGAGGAATGCTATTTTTAGACCTGATCCAAGAGGGCAACCTGGGTCTAATCAAAGCAGTTGAAAAATATGATTATCGAAAGGGCTTTAAGTTTAGCACCTATGCTACCTGGTGGATTAGACAGGCTATTACCAGAGCTATAGCAGACCAGGCCAGGACAATTCGTATACCTGTTCATATGGTAGAGACTATCAATAAATTGATTCGCGTATCCAGGCAGTTGCTACAAGAGTATGGAAGAGAGCCGCTACCAGAGGAAATAGCTGAAGAGATGGGCATACCAGAAGAAAAGGTCAGGGATATCCTCAAGATAGCTCAAGAGCCTGTATCCTTGGAAACTCCCATTGGAGAGGAAGAGGATAGCCATTTGGGAGATTTTATACCGGATGATGATGCTCCAGCGCCTGCTGAAGCTGCAGCTTTTACTCTGCTGAAAGAACAGTTAATGGAAGTGTTGGATACCCTTACTCCCAGAGAGGAAAAAGTGTTGCGGTTAAGGTTTGGGTTGGATGATGGACGTGCTAGAACCCTTGAAGAAGTTGGAAAAGAATTCAATGTAACAAGGGAAAGAATACGTCAAATCGAGGCTAAGGCACTTAGAAAGCTAAGACATCCTAGCAGAAGCAAGAAGCTAAAGGATTTTCTGGACTAAACAAAGGCACCAATTAAAAAGGGTGCTTTTTTGTATAGCCTATCAAAGGATTAGATAAATACACAGGGGGAGAGACATTGCTAAGTTCTAGACTGGCTGCATTGGCTAAGCAGGTACCCTTAGGCTCGCGCTTGGTTGATGTAGGTACGGATCATGGCTTAATACCCGTATACTTGGCCAAAAATAAGCTTATAACTCGAGCTATAGCAACGGATATAAGTGATAGCTCATTGCAAAAGGCCAGAGATTTAGTTAAGGACGAGGATTTAGGCAATATTGTAGAAACCAGGCTTGGTTCAGGTTTACAGGTTATAAAACCAGGGGAAGCAGATGTGATCATGATAGCCGGCATGGGAGGGCTGCTTATCAGGTCAATATTGGATGAGGGGCAACATGTACTATCATCTGCTTCTCGATTGATAATACAGCCTATGAACGGTAGTGAGTTGGTAAGACGGTGGTTGGTTAGCAGAGGCTTTGCTATAGAACACGAAGTATTGGTCAGAGATGGTAAACACATATACGAAATCATTATAGCTGTTCATGGCTATCAGGAAAAAGTAGATGATATCCAGTATGAAATTGGCTTCAGATTGATGGAAAATAAAGATCCTTTGTTTAAGGAGTTTATCTGTGCCAAGATTACTAAAGCCAGAAACATCATTAAGAGATTGGAGAACCAGGATTCTTACAATGCTCAAAGGGCAATGAGAGAATTTGCTCTAAGGCTCAAGAAATATGAGGAGGCATACAAGTGGTTTGTACAGTCGATAAAATAGCCCAAATTATGGATGAAATTGCCCCTGAAATATGGGCAGAGAGCTGGGACAATGTGGGGTTATTACTAGGCAATAGGGAATCTGAAGTTTCCCGTTTGATGGTTGTATTGGATATTTCACCTTCTGTAGTTAAGGAGGCAATAAATAAAGAGGTGGATATGATTATTTCCCACCATCCACTGATATTCAGCCCACTAAAAGCAATCCGAGGAGACAGTGTTGAAGGCGGGTTAATCATACCTCTCATATCCAATAACATTGCCGTATATTGCGCTCATACAAATTTGGATATGGCTAGAGGAGGTGTTGATGATACCTTAGCAAAAGTTCTCGGGTTAAAGGATGTCCAATTGCTGAATCCTATACATCAAAGTCCAATGCAAAAGCCAGGTTTTGGGCGCTGGGGTAAACTGGATCCGCCGGTTACTATAGAGGAGTTTACACGGTTTGTTGGTAAGACCCTCAATGTTCCCACTATAGATATTATAAGCCATGGTAGTGACAACTTTCAAAAGATCATAAACACCGTAGCCCTGTGTGCTGGTTCAGGGGCGGATTTTATGATGCAGGCAAAAAAAGTTAAGGCAGATTTGTTTGTAACCGGTGAGATTAAATATCACGATGCTCTAAATGCCCGATGGTCAGGTATCGATATAATGGCTATAGGACACTTTTACAGCGAAGCACCGGCCATGAAAGAATTAATTAGTCGTTTACAAACAGTTGTGGATAGTTTACAATATGAAGTAGATATCCTTGAATCAGAAACCCAGGCAAGCCCCTATTACCGCGTAAAGATCGATTAGTAGATATCAAATGAAGTATTGATAGGAGCTTTTGTTCCAGAAAAAGCCATAGAAGGGAGGAAAAACTATGGAACAGTTAGACTACTTGTGGCACTACCAAAAGCTGGATTTAATTATGGATGAACTGGAAAACAAGAAGAAAACTTCCGCTGTCAGAAAAGAACTGTACAGATCAATACAGTATTTAAAAAGACAGCAGACCAACTTAGAAAAGATAAGCAGCGATGTTGATAAAAAGCACCATATCTATAACAGAATATATCATGAGTTTCAGAATATAAAAAAGAGTTTAGGCGAGGATGAGATTCTATTAAATAGTGGGGATATCAAATCCTTTAAACAATTGGATCAATTGGAAAGAAAGCTCTCAGAAACTCAAGAGCTTTTTAATGAGAAAAAGGAAGAATTAATAGCACTGCTAAAGGATATGGATTCCCTCAATGAGAAGCTACAAGCTGTAAGCCGGCGACTCAGAGACGGCAAAGCCAAATATGACAAGAATAAAAAGGAATATGATCTGGAAACAAAGGATTTAGATACCAAATATAACGATATTAAATCACAGAGGGAAAAACTAAAGGAAAAACTTGAC
>JAWLDD010000179.1:0-5548 GCA_041686815.1 Candidatus Atribacteria bacterium
GCATAAACGCTTATATTTTTCAAGGTACAAAATTTTATTTCTAAAAACTGCAAAATATTTTACCGCCGAGGTAATTTACACACTATTTTGGACTTGACTCAACAACTCCGTCCCCTTACATAAAATACGTTAGCAGAATAAAAAATTGGTTATTTATAAACTATATTTGTAACTAATATTATAAGGAGAGTACGAAAGAGATGAAAAAAATACTGATGTTCACCATGGAAGGTTGCCCCTATTGCGCAGAAGCCAGAATGTACATGGAGGAACTTTTTGATAAAAATCCTAAGTATAATGAGCTTGATATTGAAATCATTGATGAAGTAGAACATCCTGACATTGCCAATGAATATGATTACTATTATGTACCAACCTATTACCTAGACGGTGAAAAGTTCCACGAAGGGATACCTCACCGCCAAATGGTAGCTGATTTATTCGAGAAGGCTTACGAGGAGGAACAGCAACCTTAATATAAGGTTGCTGTTATTTACCTCCGCGTCCTTTATAATCCCTCTCAATCTCATCCTTCCAATCATCGGGCAATGCATTAGTCTGACGATAAGTTGTGATTGCCTCACCCATCACGTTAAAGTTTAGTCCTATTCCAAAGCTATCGGCATGGTAATTCTGAGCCCTATTTTGGCTGATCCCAAAATGCTGGGCTGTTTCTACTGCATCGATGTTGGCACCTAAAAAGATAAACTCCCATCCGTATTTATCCTTTTGATGCTGGATTAGTGATCTAACATTCTCTACTGAATACTCACGGCTGGAGTTCTCATAACCATCGGTAATGATTACGAACATTACCTTTTCTGCTCGATACGCCTCATCAGTATTCCTTTGAACGTTGATTATTTTATGAATGGTTCTACCCATAGCGTCAAGAAGTGCTGTGGTTCCGCCTACAGAGTACTCCTTTTCGGTGATTGGTCTGACTGCCCTGATGTCGATACGATCATGCAGCAGTTCGTAGTTGTTGTTAAAGAGCACCGTGGTGATACGGCATTCCCCCTCAACATCTCTCTGTTTTTTTAGCATTGCATTATAGCCACCGATGATGTCGGTCTCCAGTCCTGCCATAGAACCGCTCTTATCTAGTATAAAAACCAGTTCTGTTAATCCCTTTTTCATCGTTATATCCTCCTTAAGCTTTATTGTGACTTAAGGATAGCACTTTAAAAGGGATATTTGGTCGCTTCGCAAGCGACAATTATTCTTATACTCTTATCCACCTAACAGAGGCTGGTCATAGCTAAACAGGACTTCGTTGATCTCAAAGATGTCGTACCTTCTGTTTATAATAAAGTATTGTATAATAACATCGAACTTCTGGCTTTGGGAGAGAGTATAGCCTGCTCTTCTTAAAAGGTCTTGAGTTTCATCAAGGGTTAATTCCAGTGCTACTGCTAGGGCGATGGCAGTTCGCTTGCTTGGCATATAGCCTTTATTGTTTCGGATTTTGGAAAACAGTCTGCGGTCTATGTTGGCACGTTTGTACACCTCAACATCGGTCATGCCCTTGGCATCAATTAAACGAAACAATGTAGTAGAAAAGGGCTCATCCAAATTCCCTACCAACTGCGCGATGCCACTGTGGGGTATCCTTTCTGATACCCCATATACAATTCTAGATGTATCAACTAAATTAATAGTACCTTTTTCTTCATATAATAGTCGTCGTTTCTTATGTTGATCTTCATAATCTTCTATATAGTTTTCATCAATGAAGGCTTCAACCTCACCAAGCAGATCCTGACTGGCGACAAAAGCCTCCTTGTCAAATACCACCAGAGATACATCCATATCATGATCTGTTAGGAAATCCTTAATAGCCAATGTGGCAACTTCCAGTGCATCTCTTTTGGGATATCCATAGATGCCACTTGATATTAGGGGAAAAGCTATGCTCTCGCATTTGTTCTCTATGGCTCGTTTTAGGGAGTTAATGTAGCAACTGTAGAGTAGCTCTTCCTCCCCCTGCTTTCCGTCGCGGTAAATAGGACCTGCCGTATGGATAATGTATTTTGCAGGCAGCTTAAATCCAGGCGTTATAACCGCTTCCCCAGTCTTAATAGGCGAGAGTTTATCGCAGGCTGCTCTAAGTTCAGCCTCACCTGCAGCCTTGAATATAGCTCCGCACACCCCACCGCCCATTAAAAGCTTAGTGTTGGCAGCGTTTACGATAGCATCAACCTTCATTTTGGTTATATCGTTTCGGATAATGGTAAATGGCATAAGATATCCCCCTTACAATAATCCTAGTTGAGCAGAATAGTACACTAACCGTCATGCACTGACAGCACTACTTCTATTAAACATAACCCTAGAAATCTTTAGATGCCTTGTCTCTGGGTTTCTCTTTAGCATGATGATATACCAAGTAGGCAGTAATATGCCCTTTAGTATGCTGGAAACACTGATAGCCCACCACACGCCGTTTAGGTCGAGGGCAGTTGAAGATAATATAAGTGCTGTGGGTATCCTCAATGCATTTAGGGTTATGCCAACTACAGATGGTGGAACAGTTTTTCCTAAACCATTGAAAGCCCCTGCCGTCACCGCTTCTGTGCACATAAATAGCTGTGATAATCCCAATATTTTAAGATACGTTACTCCATATCGAATAGTCTCTTCTTCAGGTATGAATACAGAAAAGATAGGTCTTCCAGCAAATATCAAAAGTCCCGATGCAAACAGCCCAAAGGCAGACATAATTATAAGCCCGACAAAATATCCCTTGAAAACTCTGGACCATTTTTTTGCACCGAAATTTTGTCCTATGAAAGCACTCATAGCTGTCTGAAAGCCTCCAGCGGTCATCCAGGATATTGATTCTATCTGAGAACCTACCTTTTCAACTGCAATTGGTATAGGTCCCCATTTGGCAATTATCCTAGCTATAATCATGGCAAAGCCAGTAAACAAACCACTTTGAAGAGCTACAGGCAATCCCAGCTTTGTGATCTTCTTTATATGTTCTGCATCTGGGGCACTAAATAGAGACAACCCTGTAAACAGATTGGTCTTTCTCATAGCTACTATAACGAATATAACAGTTACCGCTGCTTGAGCTATTATTGTAGCTATGGCAGCACCTACCACTTCCATCCTTGGAAAGGGCCCGATCCCTAGTATTAATAGCGGATCTAAGACCATGTTTATAACAAGCCCTGCTGAGTTTATGAGAAAGGGCGTTCTGCTTTCACCATAACCGTTGAATACGGCAGAGAAGACCGGGTTTATAAAGAAAAATACCATGCCCAAAGATATAATAACCAAATACTTTATGGCATCATTTATTACATCTGCTTCCCCAAGATTAAAAAATCCAATTAAAGGCTTTCTGAATATTATCAGTATAGCTCCATAAGCCAAGCCGAGAAAAACAATCATCTGAATGCTGTGTTTTATATACACCTTAGCCTCTCCCATGTCTTGCCTGCCTACTGATTGGGCCACCCCAACCTCTGCGCCTATTCTAGGTATAAGGATAAAAGCCACGGCCAGCCAAGAGAAGAAACCAGCTGTCCCGACTGCTGCAACAGCCTTGGTTCCGACTCTGCCTACCCAGATCATATCCGTCATGTTGTAGGCCATTTGAACAAAGGATGTCCCCATTATTGGAAGGGCAAGTCCAAATAATGCTTTGATGATACTTCCTTGTGTTATACTGTTTTGCTTTGTCACTCCTGTGTTGCCTCCTTGCTAGAATCACTGTTATCATTCATACATATATACAACTACACCTATTATACATCATAGAGCTAGTGAATCACAGACGAACTTTTTTAAAAAGTAAATGGGTTCCACTGCCCTAAGGTGGCGGAACCCATCTATCGTTCTTTTCAATTTATATAATCTTTTAAGTATCGCTGTCAAGTATTGTCAACTGGCAGTTTACCGCTTTTAATAAGGTCGGTTAGACGCTGGTGCCAAGAAATATCTCGCCACATGCCTACAAACTGGGGACCGCAGAAATTGCTGGTGGCTATGGCCACCCATCTTCCTTCAGAGACCGCTTGCTTTACACCTACCTCACAAAGATGTTTTATCCAATCCCAATTAAGCAAAGGCCAGTCTTTATAATCCACTACGCTCCAACATTCGGTGGTGACAATGGCCTTACCTGTGCGTCGTGACCAGTCAGCAAGCATGGTTACTCCTTCCCGAAGCTTATCATCCCAGTATGAGGCTTTGCTTCGATAGATCTCTTCACCATAAAGGGCTAAGTTGGTATATCCCCTAGAATCAAAACGTTCATAGTTGTAATCCACTAGACTATAATACTCAGTATGATTGGCCATCCAAAGATGGGGCTCTAATATATCCAAACTGGAAATATCCTGCTCATCCACATTATCATATCCCCCAGTTTGGGAGAAGGTATAATCGAGATCAGGATATTTGTCCCGTACCTTGGCGATAGACTGGTTCATCCACCTAGCTGCAATGGGTGATGTACGAGGTATGCCCTGTCCTTGGGTATAGATACCTTCCTTTACCAGAGCCTTATATTCGCTGTCATTTTTCAGGAAAGGTGCCCAGCAGTCCAAGGGATATTCGTTGCACAGATCCACAAATAGTATGGCGTCCATTAAGCCTGCTTTTGCTATGACATCCAAGGTAGCGATCCAGATATCTGCAAGATCATCGGGGGTATTTAAGGTCATACGAGTGTTATCCAAGTCCTCACGGAACCATGTAGATAATGCCACAGCAATACCCCGATCACGGCACAAGGATATAAACTCTAAAAGGTTATCCTGGACGTTGTCGATTCGTGTAATTGCTGGAGCTCCCCAAACCTGTTGGTCCCATTCAGGTTTCAATGTCCATTCCCTATGTGGCCCAGCTGCCAACAAGTGAGGATATGCATCAATGCGGACTGCATCATATCCTCGAAGCACCAATTCGTCCAGCGCTTGCTCCCAATTCTCATAGCCTGCACCTGGCCACCTTCGCTCTAGCCAAGAGAAATCCCACATGGTTATAGCTTTAGGTCTTACATATTTATATTTGGTCATGGCTTCTCTCCTTTTCTTTACTCTTATGTCTAGTTATCACCAGGAATGAATTTTAGATACTTTCTCAGTATCGGGAATATGAAAATCCTGTCCAGACCTATATAATAAGCAGCAGATCCCACCACAAGGAGCAAAATAGTCACTGTATACATCATGGTATTTACTCCTCCAGCACCAGCCAGCAGAAAATTAAAGTTCATAAGCTCACCAGCTATTAGGCCAATTACGGTCAAAGCCCCTAGGATAAGGCTTATTCCCACAAGGGTTTCACCGATTGGTATCAAATAGGTAAAAATCTTTGAATAGGGCAATGCAAATTTCTCAATAAAGACAGCATACCATCCTGGCACCGTAGCATATTCACCAACTGATTTGGCTATACTTCCTTGAAAAAAACCTTCAATAGCTACCCCTGCTTCACTGCCTACCCAAGCAGGACTCTTTAGCTTCTCTATTCCCGAAGTTAGCCACTTGTAACCAAGCCATACCCTAAGCAGTGTCCATAGAAAACTAAA
>JAWLDD010000180.1:0-5539 GCA_041686815.1 Candidatus Atribacteria bacterium
ATAAACGCTTATATTTTTCAAGGTACAAAATTTTGCTTCTAAAAACTGCAAAATATTTTACCGCCGAGGTAATTTACACACTATTTTGGACTTGACTATGGACATGTCAATCCTATGTTAGTTTAAACGCATTACTTGCAACGGAAATTCTTCATCATACTCATCTAGATCGATCTCCCTAAGTTTGCATACCTCATCAAAAACCATTTGATAACCATTTCTCGATTTACTTACTTTCCAATCCGGAAGCTGTGATGAACTAGGGATTCCATCAACTACAAAATTTAGAATAACATCTTGGAACACATAATCTATCTTATCGCTTAAGCTTTTATTCCAACTTCTTTTCTTTGGATTTGTTCTGCCAAACAAGGCCTCAATATCAGAGGAGTGATTTGCAATCATGCCTCCTTTATAGTCCCATCGATACAGCCATACTGGGAGTCCAATATCTATAAAGTATTGAGCTGTACGTATAAACCCCTGTATATAGGTGTAATCAGTCATAACCTTTCCGTAGGCCTTGGCAAACTCCATCTTCCTACGATATTCCTCATACTTTTTTAAAACATAATCTCCATTATCACCAAACTTCCATTTCATCCTAGCCTTAATATCGGCAAGGCTCATTTCACTTTGATCTGAATCAGGATAAAGCCATAATTCTTCCTTTGCATGTCCCATTATTACAGGTATTTGTGGTACATTATCTTCACTTAAATGCTTATGGATATCCAATGGTAATACTACGCCATCTGCTGTTGGCCCATAACTCTCTGCTTTGAAATAGATCTCATTTGCCTTTTCCTGTGCTAGCAATATATCCTCTACTTTACAGTTCAGTAGTTCATGGGCATTCTCTTCTGATAAATTCATGGCACTAAGGAAATTACGTGTCAGGGCTATGTCTGTTTCAATATCCGTTATGCATTGTAATGCTCCACTCATTGCGACTGCCCCACGAAATAGCCCCTTTGCTTCAGGGGATATAATAAGGCTACATACGGATTTTGCCCCTGCCGATTGTCCAATTAGAGTGACTTTTTCTGGATCGCCTCCAAAGCTACTTATATTATCGCGAACCCATTTAAGTGCCATAATCTGATCTAAAAGACCAAGGGAACCTGATGCTCTATATTCATCTCCCAATAAATGACCTAGATAAAGATATCCTAGAGCTCCCAATCGATAATTTGCAGAAACAACTACAATATCTCTACCATGTGCAAGATTAGGCCCACTAAATCCTATTTCTGAATTGGAGCCTTCCATATGACCTCCACCAAAGATATAAAAGGCAACTGGCCTTTTTTTGTTGTCAATAGCTGGAGTCCATACGTTTAAATTTAGGCAATCTTCGCTATATACTGCTGTATCCCTATCTTCGCACCATGGTGGTGGGTTTTGGCATGGACGTGGACCATATTGTGTACAATCCAGTACCCCTGTCCAATCTTCTACGGGAACTGGAGGCTTAAATCTGAGTTCTCCTATTGGAGGCTTTGCAAAGGGTATATTTTTAAAAGCCAGCATCCCATTCTCTCTAGTTCCCTTAATCTTGCCATTTGTGATTTCTAAAACCATACCAACATCCCCCATATATAAAATAGTTCTATTGTTATTTCTGTCTACATTATACTTGTTTACTTTCAATTACCACGGGATTTCCTGCTCATACTTATCTCTCATGACTAGTCGGTTTTCATCGGAATGCTCAAAGGACTCCCTCTCAAAACTCCTGTTTGCAAGAAAATATTCTGCTGCATAGTTGCCTTCATTGGGATCATCTATATCATAAGCAGCATAAACTCGAAAGGTATATCCTAATGGTCTTAGTCTATTAAACATGGTTTTTATAGCCATATTACAAGCTGCATTGATTATTCTTTCATAACCACCGTCAAAATCATTTACTCTATTAATACTTGAATTTATAGAATTTATAAAGCATATCCGAGCACTCTCACTGTCTTTGAAAAGCGGCAAAGCCTCAGATACTGCTTTTAACATTTTTAAGGCAGTCTCCTCATATTCCTTTAACAAGTGCGCAAAGCCCAAGGGTTCATTTATACTATGATTGATAGAAATCTCAGGCTTAATTATATATATAAATAGATCAAGCGGATCTTCTGGTTTCCATGTGCAATATCCTTTTTGTGTTAGATATTGAGCTAAATCTTCAGATAGACCTGCATTAGCTCCTGATATAATCATGTTCTTCATTTTTATATCCTCCTAATATGGCCAAGTAACATACTCATTATCTATTAAATACAATACATCCTCACGAGGATTATCATTGGTGAATTGCTCAAATGCTGATGTTGCTGTCTCAATAGGTTCATACTTGCCATTGGTGTTTTTCTTCCCAGACATAAAGGATCTAACCCAGCCAGGATGATAAAGTCTAAAGGTAAAACCCTTTGGATATAACTCTTTAAACAATAGTTTAACGCCCATATTCAAAGCAGTCTTTGACATAGGATATATAAAGCCTTCTGCCCTGTGACAGACACTGATACTCCCTGCTTCTGACGAAATAAAGCAGAGTCGTTTCATGCTATCCTGTTGATCTATCAGCGGAAGAAATGTTTGAACCATGCGTAGAGGGCCAAGGCAATTTACATTAAAAATTTCCGAACCTTTATCCAAACCTTGTAACGAAAATATATCTCCAGCGCTCCCACTGATACCAGCATTGCAAATAAGCATATCAAGATGTGGGATCTTATTTGATACAACATCAAAGCAGCTTTTCACCGAATCACATTTCGTCACATCCAGGCTGACAATATGTAAATTATCAGGGAATAATTTTTTTAGTTCTTCAAGTTCATTCCATTCTGGCATATATTGCCCAGCAAAAACAATCCATCCAGCATTAAGAAATACTGTTGTCAATCCATGTCCTAACCCTCTATCTGCACCTGTAATCAGAACTGTTTTCATTCTTATATCCACCCCTTTGCTAACTCCCCTTATTCAAGTGCTAACTTTTTCTTCTGATATATGATGGTTTCTATGATAAAAAATATTACCGTAGAAGTAACTACAACTGCAGCGCCCAACACATACATAGACTTATAGCCCATGTATTCAATTATAGTTCCACCTAGTGTATTTCCTATTATACCACTAATTCCATAATAGAAGGCATAGGCGATTGTCTGATAGGTTGTTCGCAATTTTTTCGGTGCAATAGAATCCAAATAATATAGAGCACTAATGGTGAAGAGTCCAAATGATGGACCATCCAGCGCAGAAAGTATAAGAATGTGATAAGGTTTCGTTGCGAGCCCATAGCCCAATTGCCATACTGTAAAGAAAAAGGCTGAAGCAATAATAAGTAGTTTAGGTGATATATTGGTCAGCAATCTTTTTGATAGAAATAAGAGCACTGCTTGTGATACAAACATGATTGCGCTACAATAGCCAACCATGCTCTTCGTGCCTCCGAGACTCTCCAATAAAATGGGGTAGAAGGTATATCCTGCTCTGTGGGGAGATTGCATGAACATAATAAACACTAAGAATATGATAAATGAGGTGTTCTTATATATCTTCGACAATTCCATATCCCTAATTTTAATTGGCTTTGTACCTGTTCCATTCAACTTAACCAATGAAATTAATACAGCAATTGCAAATAGTATGGCAGAGAAAACAGGAATAACCTTACTTGTAGAATACCTGTTTATAAACATACCAGCAATAATACTGCTACCCGCAAAGCCCAGGCATCCCCATAATTTTAGATGCCCTACTGATTTTTCGTCCTTTTTACCTTTTAAAGAATGCAAGCTCCATGTATCAAGCAATGTCCCTTGGGATGAGGAAAAAAATGTGTAGATGCAAAAACAGATTGTAATAAGCAAAAATCCTTCTATGCCTATTAGCATTAGCGATATAAAACCTTGGCCTAATAGACAAATTGCTAGTGCAGTTTTAACAGATTGCAGTTTATCTGATACAATGCCCCAAACAGGCTGAGCTAAAATAGTAATAAAGGAGTTTATCCCCATAACTATTCCAATCCATTGAGCATCGAGACCTTTCTCATTTAAATAAACCGTTATGAAAGGATTAAATACAGCCCTTGCCGACATAAAAGAAATATATATTAGGATAAACATCAACTTCATTTTAATGGTTTCTACTTCTTTAGGAGAGTTAGCCTGCTTTAGTATCTGTGCCATGTTAGTACCCTTTCGACAAAATATTTAAATGGTATTATAGACATTTGATTTATGTTTATAGTATAAATCCTATTGATAGATACGTCTAATATAGATTTGTGTATGATATATATATCTAAAAGGTTATATATGTATGTTTATTGACGTGTACGTATTCGTATAGTAATATATATTATACATCATATATATTTTGCGAGGTATTGTTATGAGATTATCGCAATTACGATATTTCTGTGTTGTTGCAAAATATGAAAGTATAACCAGAGCTTCAGAAGACCTTCGTATTTCCCAGCCTTCTCTAAGCAAAACAATTATTGAACTTGAAGATGAGCTGGGAGTACCTCTCTTCGACCGTATTGGACGAAATATTCAACTTAATGATAGAGGTAAACTTTTTTACTCTAAAATTAAGGATAGCCTCGACCTTATTGATTCAGCAAAAAGTGAGGCTATAGATTCTACTATGGAACCAGCAGGTGAAATCAATTTGCTTATACTAGCAGCATCATTAATCATGCCAGATATAATAGTTCAATTTCAAAAGAAATATCCCAAGATAAAATTCAATCTACATCAGCAAGTCAGACACGATTTGCGTTTTTCCGATGAATACGATTTATGTATATCTGCAACCCCAATGGATTATTCCGGATTAGAAACTCTTACCCTCTTAACCGAAGAAATCGTTTTGGTGGTTCCTAAAGGACACAAACTGGCATCCCGCAAAGAAATTGAATTAGCAGAAGCAGCAGATTGTCAATTTTTAGCCTATTCCCCAGGTCCTAGTTTAAGAGTTTTATTGGATGGTCTATGTTATATGGCTGGTTTCTCTCCAAAAATCATTTTTGAGGGCGATAGTGTTAGCATGCTTCATGCTATGATCCAAGCGGAGATGGGGGTAACTTTATTGCCCGTTTATACTTATAAAAGTCTGTCTCCTAATAATACTGTATCAATTAAAATAAGCAAACCTGTGGCTCAAAGAAAGATTAACCTATCATGGAATGGCGACAAATATATGCCGAAACAGTGCCAGCTATTCATGGATTTTTGCCTTGAATACTTTAATCATTATATAAAAAACACAAAATAAAAATGCTCTTTTCAGTTTCTCTTGATTAGTCTCATGTCAGAAAAGAGCATTTGATTCTATATGATCACAATTGTTAGGTCAAGCTGCAGGTGGCTTATACTCTACCTTCAATTTGTGGCTGAGTTTATCCAGCATATCAGCTGTCATGGAAGTCAAATCGTATTTTGCCTCAAAGCCCCATTCCTCTTTAGCTGCAGTATCATCTATGGAGTTGGGCCATGAATCGGCTATACCCTGTCTTATAGGATCC
>JAWLDD010000181.1:0-5519 GCA_041686815.1 Candidatus Atribacteria bacterium
GTAATGAAAAGATTTGTTCCCCATCGCTATCATTTTGTAAAAGTAGTAGACCATAGCCTTAGGGTGTGGGGACATTTGGATGAAACGGAAATCGTAAATGGCATGGTTGATTATGGTGCAAATATTCAAATTGGTAGGTTACTTCAGCTAAGATGATGTATAATAGGAAGGAAAACACAGTTAATAGAAAACTAATAAGGAGGCAAAATTTTGGATAAACAACTATTGGACAGGCTTATAGGACAGGTAGAGAAGCCGGTTAGATATATGGGAAATGAATATAATATGGTGGTAAAGGATCCCGATAAAGTGGATATTAGATTTGCCTTTGCTTTTCCCGATGTATATGAAGTAGGTATGTCCCATTTGGGGATGAAGATCCTATATCATTTAATAAACCTACGGGAGGACTCGTATTGTGAGAGGGTATTTTCCCCTTGGACTGATATGGAACATGTGATACGCCAGAATAATATACCATTGTTCACCCTAGAAACCAAGGATCCTATAAAGGATTTTGATATTATAGGTTTTACTCTTCAATATGAGATGAGTTATACCAATGTATTGAATATTTTAGACCTGGGCCAAATACCTTTAACTTGGCAGGAGCGAGATGATAGCCATCCACTGATAATAGCAGGTGGGCCCTGTGCCTACAATGTAGAGCCCATGGCAGACTTTTTTGATTTGGTAGTCATGGGAGAAGGAGAGGAAGTTACCCATGAGCTTCTGGATTTGTTTTTAGAGACAAAAAAACAGGGATTGAATAGAGTAGAATTTTTATATAGAGCAGCAAACATAAAGGGTGTATATGTTCCTAGGTTCTATAATGTAGAATATATGGATGATGGAAAGATTGCTAAAGTATACCCTATAGATGAGAGAGTCCCTAAGAGTATCCAAAAGCGTATAGTAGTGGATCTCAATAAAACCTTTTATCCCGATACAATGATTGTACCCTATATGGATATAGTTCACGATAGGATTATGCTAGAGGTGTTTAGGGGATGTACCCGGGGTTGTCGGTTTTGTCAAGCAGGTATGATCTATAGGCCTGTCCGAGAGAGATCCCCTGAAAAGCTGTTGGAACTAGCTGAGAAACTGGTAGAGAGCACTGGATATGAAGAGATCTCATTGTCATCATTAAGCACCGGAGATTATTCCCAGCTAGAGGACTTGGTCAAAGACCTAATGATGCGGTTTAAGGACAAAAAGGTAGGCTTATCCCTTCCTTCCCTCAGACTGGACTCCTTTGCCAAAGAAGTAGCCGATGAGCTGCAAAAGGTTCGCAAGACAGGATTGACCTTTGCACCTGAAGCCGGCAGTCAGAGACTTCGAGATGTTATAAACAAGGGGATAACCGAAGAGGATCTTATGACCAGTGTTGAGGATGCCTTTAGATCAGGTTGGACAAGCGTAAAGCTTTATTTTATGATGGGCTTGCCTGAAGAGACAGAGGAAGATCTAAAGGGTATAGGGGATTTAGCTCGAAAAATCAAAGGTTGTTACTTCGACATTAAAAAGGATAAAGGTAAAAAACCATTAAAAATAACCATCAGCACTTCATCATTTGTTCCCAAGGCTTTTACTCCCTTTCAATGGGTTGCTCAAAACACCATGGAAGAACTAGAGCAAAAGCAGAAGTTTCTGCAAAAAGAGCTTAGGACCAAGAATGTAACCTATAATTGGAGTGATCCTAGGGTAAGCTTTCTTGAAGCTGTATTTGCCAGGGGAGACAGGAGACTAGCTAAAGTATTAAGGCGAGCCTGGGAAAAGGGCTGTACCTTTGATGGCTGGGCAGAGCATTTTAAGTTTGATATATGGATGGAAGCCTTTGCAGAAGAAGGACTAGATCCTCATTTCTATGCCAATAGGCAAAGAGAAGCTGACGAGATATTCCCATGGGATCACATAGACGTTGGGGTAACAAAGAAGTATCTTTGGAGGGAATATCAAAAGGGCCTACAGATGCAGTTGACCGATGATTGTAGGTTAAACTGTACAGGTTGCGGTGTAAACTTGCTGGGAGAGGGGATATGCCAATGAGATTAGTTGTTAAGTACACTAAAGAGGAAAAAGTTAAATACATCTCTCATTTGGATTTTATAAGGTTGGCGCAAAGAGCTTTGAGAAGGGCTGATATTCCAGTAGCCTATAGTCAGGGCTTTAACCCTCACCCTAAAGTATCCTTTGCTTCTGCTCTAGCAGTAGGTGTTACCAGTGAAGGTGAGTATATGGATATTTATTTAGACAGAGAAATGGATGCCGACCTATTATGTAGCAGGATGAATGAAAAACTACCCGAAGGCATAAGGTTTGTAGATTGCGTGGAAATTGATGAAAAGCATCCTTCACTGATGAGCATCATCGAGAGAGCAAGCTATTTAATCAGTTTATCATCACAACCTTTTGATCAGTATGATATAATTGCTTTAATCGATGAATTTTTATCACAAAGTGAAATACTCATTACCAGAACTAATAGGAAGGGCAATCGTATCGTTGATATAAGAGAGATGATTCATAGCATTGATATTGTTGATCAAAGCATAGGTAGAATTGACCTTAAAGTGGTTATTAGTACGGGTAGCAAAGCTAACCTAAGACCGGAGCAATTGGTTGGGGCTTTGTTTGATTTTACTAATATATCTTTGAATCCTGGCTTTATTTTAAAGATACATCGCCTTGGCCTATATCTTTTTAAAGATGGCAGATGGATAACACCTATTGAAATAGGATAGGGGGATGGGTCATTGAGTAAAAAGATCATAGTAGATGTCCAATATGATCAAACTCGTGTTGCTATTTTAGAGGACAGTGAGTTAGTTGAATTATATATGGAAGGTGAAGAAAGTCAAGGTATAGTAGGAAATATCTATAGGGGTAAGGTGGAGAACGTACTGCCGGGTATGCAAGCTGCTTTTGTAGATATAGGTCTTGAAAAGAATGCATTTCTATACGTAGGCGATATTAATACTGATAAATCGGTTTTTGAGTTTTCTGACGAACAAGAGATGTCGGTAAATGATGCCAGGGCTTTATCCATAAGAGATATTATTAGTAGAGGACAAGAGCTGACTGTTCAAGTGCTGAAGGAGCCTATAGGTACCAAAGGAGCTAGAGTAACAACTCAAATCACCTTACCAGGTAGGTATTTGGTACTGATGCCTACTGTGAACTATGTTGGGGTATCAAGGAGAATAGAGGATGAGAATGAGAGAAAGCGTTTAAAGGAAATCGCTGAGCGTTTGAAACCCCATGGAATGGGCGTAATAGTCAGAACAGCAGCTCAGGGTAAGGAACAGGAAGATTTTATCCAAGACATAGATTTCCTATGCCGTTTATGGGCCAAGATTCAAGGCAAGGAATGGAGAGGCAAGGTTCCTCGGGTATTATATGAAGACGAGGATATTATTTATCGGACTATAAGAGACTTCTATGGTCCAGATATTGACAAGATAATAATAAATAGCAGAGAAGAATACGAGAAATCTCTGGAGTTTGCAGAGGTATTGTTTCCCGGGCTTAGGAATAAGTTAGAATTATTTGAAAGCCAAAATGGAATATTTCAATATTATAATATTGAATCTAAGATAGAAAAGGCCATTCAGAAAAAGGTATGGCTTAAAAATGGCGGATATTTAATTATTGATCCCACCGAGGCTCTAACGGTAATAGATGTTAATACCGGAAAGTTTGTTGGTTCAAGGAATTTAGAGGATACAGTGCTCAGAACCAATCTAGAAGCAGCTCAGGAGATCGCTCACCAGATTAGGTTGAGGGATATAGGTGGTATTATCATTATCGACTTTATAGATATGAATAAAGAGGAAAATAAAGAAAAGGTTTTGGAAGTCCTTAACAATGCCTTAAAGAAAGATCGCACCAAAACCAATGTTCTAGGCTTCACAGGATTAGGACTGGTGGAAATGACCAGAAAAAAAGTGCGCCGTAGATTAGCGTCAAAACTACTTAAGCCTTGTCCTTATTGCCATGGAACAGGCAGGGTATATTCTGAGACCATGATGATAGCTAAAATTGAAAAGGAACTGGAAAGCATCGTAAACAATTCACGTATTTGGGGTGCAGTAGTGGAGGTCCATCCAAGCATAGCTAGGGTATGGACAGAGGATGGTGGCAAGAATTTGGATGTTCTTGAAAAAACTCTGAATTGCAAAATCTATATACGAGATAATTATGGTCTTCACATGGAGGAGTGTGAAATACATCCTTTAACGGGACAGCAGGATGCTGAGAAGTTCTTTCTCGAGCATAAGGAGGCGTAAATAGGTTCAAGGGTACCGCCTTGACATATTTTTAATACTATGTGGTCCTTGATGCAATCGAGATATCCTGTTATAGTATGGGCTAAAGTACATCGATTAAAGCAGAGAGGGCGAATGGAATTGAGAATATTGAAAAAATCAAGTAAATTGGATAATGTATGTTACGATATAAGAGGACCAGTACTAGATGAGTCAAAAAGGCTGGAGGAGGAAGGCTATAATATAATCAAATTGAATATAGGAAATCCTGCTCCATTTGGTCTTAACGCCCCTGATGAGATAATAGTGGATGTTATTATGAATTTAAAAAATGCCCAGGGCTATAGCGATTCTAAGGGAATTTTCCCTGCAAGAAAAGCTGTTATGCAATATTGCCAACAGAAAAATATTAATGATGTAGGCATTGAAGATATCTATATTGGCAATGGCGTTAGTGAGCTTATTATGATAGCTATGCAGGGATTGCTGGACAATGGCGACGAAATCCTGATTCCTGCCCCTGATTATCCGTTATGGACTGCTGCGGTGAACCTTGCAGGAGGAAGACCAGTTCATTATATCTGTGATGAGCAATCCGAATGGTATCCCGATCTTGATGATATTCGGAAGAAGATCACTCCAAACACAAAAGGTATTGTTATCATTAATCCCAACAATCCAACTGGATCTGTTTATCCTGTTGAAATATTGGAGGGAATAGTGGATATTGCCAGAGAACATGATCTGATAGTGTTCTCCGATGAAATATATGATAAGATTCTATACGATGAGGCTACCCATACATCAACTGCATCCTTAGCTGATGATGTACTATTTGTTACCATGAACGGCCTGTCCAAATCCCATAGAATTGCTGGATTCCGTGCTGGATGGATGGTAATTAGCGGTGATAAATCAGGAGCTAAAGACTATATAGAGGGTCTTAACATGTTAACTTCTATGCGACTGTGCAGCAATGTGCCAGCTCAATACAGTATCCAGACCGCACTAGGAGGATACCAGAGTATACAGGAACTGATTTTGCCGGGAGGAAGACTTAAAGAGCAGAGAGATTATGCATGGGAGAGATTAAATAGTATACCAGGTATTTCTTGTACTAAACCTAAAGGCGCTTTTTATCTGTTCCCTAAAGTGGATGTAAAGCGATTTAATATACAGAATGACGAGAAATTTGTATTAGATTTTCTCATTCAAGAGAAGGTATTGTTAGTACAGGGTACCGGATTTAAC
>JAWLDD010000182.1:0-5509 GCA_041686815.1 Candidatus Atribacteria bacterium
GTACCGGCATTTATGGCAAGGCTTCTGAAGAAATTATTTATGCTATGAATAACCCTGTACATTGACTCGATACCTCCGAAACCTATGCCAAAAGCTATTCCATCTTTCCAGTCTACTCGATTCTTCAAAAACCATTCAAACCCATATACTCTTCCCACCTCTTCAATAATGCCAATAGAAGAGGCTATCAATAGGGATGCAAAAAATAGGCTGGATTTAATCAGGTTTTGATACCAAAGTGTATCCTCTATTACACGGATTAGTGGAATCCCTATGAGTATTTGACTAACGACAAAGGACAAAGCACCAACTAAAAGCACTTTACCAGAGATCTTTTCTCTCTTATAGAAATATATAGCCAGAGCAATAGGAGCTAAAAACTCTAAGCAAAAGGCTATAACCATGAAAAATATAGATGAATTACTTACAAGTGACTCGTCTAACAATTATAACACTCCTTAAACACTGATGTATAATAATCAAACCAAACTATATTATACTGCGAAACCATAGAAAATGGAATCCCATTGGCATATGAATTTACATAATATTATAAGATAACCTATACGCTATCTGATCTAAAATACTTTCTTGCTTTGAAGGTTAGTATTATAGATAAGATAGCTAGGACAGCGATAATGGCTTCAGTTCCCCATATTCCTAGATATTGGAGCAAGAAGGGTAAAGGTAGATTGATCAAAGTATGAAGCAAAATTGAGTATATAAAATAGACATACTTTCTGTTCCTTACTCCATAGAGAACCAACATTGTTAGCCCTATTTGAACAAAGATGGTGAATAGTCTTTCCAAGCCCCCAGCTAAAAAAGCAGTAGGTGGTGTAGAGATCAGCTGTTCTTTGATAAAGTCAGCTGTTTCGGAAGGCAATTGCTTTGCTATAAGGCTATCGTATGTCCCGGAATTGATGGCTAGGCTTATTATGATATTGTTGACGCTGCCTAACCCGATATACAAGGCCTCCATACCACCGTGGCCTATACCAAAGGCTATGCCATCCTTCCATTCCATTTGATTTTTGAGAGGCCATTTGAACCCTAAAAATCTTCCTGTTTCTTCAAAGAGACCAGCAGAAAAGGCAAGAATCAGGGAAGTGAGAAAGAGGTTGGTAGTGGCCAAGTTTTGATACCAAGCCGTAGTTTGCAATACTTGCAGCAGTGGAATCCTGATGATAATTTGAGTAATTGTGAAGGACAATACTCCTACAAAGAGAGATTTCATAGATATGCTTTCTTTCCTGTAGAAATATATGGTCAGAGCAATAGGAGACAAAAACTGAATTATCAATGCTACAAGCATGAACGATAAAGATAAATTACTTACCATTGACAACACTCCTTATATGCTTATATGTATATCAAAACAATACCTATTATATCATGACCTATTATATCATGGAAAAATATGTTGGTATATAGTAGGTTGTTTACGGCTCTGGTAAATAATGATATTATATATTTAGATATATATTTAGATAAAGGTTCTATAAAATGAATGCCTAGAGCCTAAATATGAACTAGGAGGTTTCCTGTGGAAAACACTAAAATAGAGAATTTTGAGATAGGTAAGATAACCCAAGGTTATTTCATGATAAAATCGGCCACTGTCAGGACTACCACCACTAACAGTGAATATATGGACTTTATACTTGCAGATAAGACTGGAGAAGTCAATGCAAAATGGTGGGAATATAGAAAAGAAGAAGGGGACAAATTTGCAGTCGGTACTATTATCAAAGTACGTGGTATGGTGACGGAATGGCAAGGCCGACCCCAGTACAGGGTAGATAGGATCAGGCTGATAACTGACCAGGATCCTGTAAATCCAGAAGATTTTGTCCTTACAGCGCCCCTAAAGCCTGAGGATATGTTTGGGAAAATCCTACAATATGTAATCAAGATTAAGAATAGGGATATCAAAGAGATCGTTAGCAGGGCATTAAATGAGAGAAAGGAAAAGCTTATGCATTATCCTGCTGCCATGAAAAATCATCACTCCATCCGATCTGGACTTTTGTATCACATCCTAACCATGTTAAACCTAGCCGAAAGAATGTGTCAGGTATACACTCATTTGGATAGCGATCTTTTATACGGCGGTGTTATTCTCCATGATTTGGAGAAGATCAACGAAATGGATTCCAATGAGCTGGGCATTGTTTCTGGCTATACCATGGAAGGCATGCTGCTGGGACACATAATCCAAGGAATAAAGATGGTTGAGAGGATTGGAAAGCAGGTAAATGCTGATCCCGAGATAGTTGTACTGCTCCAACATATGCTGCTGTCCCATCACTATGAACCGGAGTTTGGCAGCCCAAAAAGGCCTATGATTCCAGAAGGGGAGGTTCTCCATTACCTAGACGTAATAGACGCTAGGATGTACGATATGCAGAAGGAATTGGAAGGAATTAAAGAAGGCGAATTTTCCGATAGGGTATGGGTACTGCATAACAGACAACTGTATAAGTACATATCTAAGAAAAGTGACTCTGAGCATGAGGAGAAAATGCTATGAAAGACCATATGAGATATTTCGATATCTATCCACGAATTGTAGCAGAAGGCAGACCAACAACCATAAGGGTACAGCCCCTATATGATCACAAGAGGATCAAGGGTGAAGCTAACTATGCAGTGATACACAGCCCCATGGAGACTAGGGGGCTCAGTAGCACCGGTACTTTTGAGCGGGTTCATGACCTTCAACCTGTCAATGGTGGTCTTGAGATTACCTTGGTTTTTGAAGGGGAGCAGGAACACAGGATAGATATCTTTGAAACCATAGGGGAAGAGCAGCGGGTATACTGTAAGTTCAGCGTGTATTCATTGAAAGAGGATATCTTTGAATTAAGGCCATATAAGGGAGATTTACATATGCACAGCTATTATTCCGATGGAAGAGAAGCCCCTGCCTATGTAGCTGGAGCTTGCAGAAGGGTTGGCCTGGATTTTATGGCGTTGACTGACCACGGTCAATATCTGCCATCTTTGGAGGCTCAACAGGCATATAAGGATTTGGATATTGATCTTATGATCTTTCCCGGGGAGGAAATACATCCTCCGGACAACGACGTACATATGATAAACTTTGGAGGAGCATTTAGCGTTAATGATCTAATCCGCAATGACAAGGAGACCTACTTGAGGGAAGTCGAGGAAATAATGAAGAGGGAAAAGGCTAACCTTCAAGAGCAGGATAAGTATAAGTATGCTTCTTGTCTATGGTGCTTTGACAAGATCCGACAAGGAGGTGGGCTGGGCATATATTGTCATCCATATTGGATATGGGACAATATGTACAATGTCTCCAAGGATCTCCATGAATATATATACAATCAGCAGCCTTTTGATGCCTATGAACTAATAGGAGGGTTTTACATCAATGAAGCTGAATCCAATTTCCTTCAAGTGACATATTATCAAGAACAAAGGGCTAAAGGAAAAGAGATGCCCATAGTGGGCGTTACCGATGCCCATGGCTGTGATACCGGAGAGCTTTTTGGATGGTACTATACCATAGTATTTTCACCGGATCTTAAACTTTCAAGTTTGATAGAGGGCATTAAGGATCTAAGAAGTGTAGCCGTAGAGGCTCTGCCGGGAAACCCTGTAAGGGTTTACGGACCCTATAGGCTGGTGAAGTATGCACTATTTCTCATCAGAGAGGTATTTCCTATCCATGATGAGCTATGCAATGAAGAAGGTAAACTTATGCTGGAATATATAGCAGGACACCAAGATGCTGCCCAAATACTCAAGGGCTACAAAGGCCGTGTATCGAGAAAGATGAACAGGTTTTGGGGTTAAGCTATAAATAATACTATAACGACGGGGGCGAGTGTTATGGAAAAGGTCAATGATTTTATAAGGGCGCTAAACGGTGCTAATGAACAAATTAGGCTGGACAACCTAAGACAGCTTAAAAAGGCCTTGGATAGAGGTGATATTCCTAAGCCCGAGGACAAGGGCTATGTAAACAATCATATACATAGCACCTATTCCTTTTCGCCGTACTCTCCAACTAAAGCTATTTGGATGGCTTATAATGCAGGATTGACAACGGCTGGTATAATGGATCATGATTCTATATCCGGAGCCAGGGAGTTCATCGAAGCAGGTAAGATTATGGGGATGGCAACCACCATAGGGGTAGAGTGCAGAGTAGATTTTTCAGGGACACCCCTTAAGGGCAGGCGAATAAATAATCCAGATCAAAACAGCATAGTATATATGGCTCTTCATGGAGTTCCTCATACCCAGATTCACAAGGTTAAGGATTTCTTTGATCCTTATACCTTTGAGCGAAATAAGCGAAACAGGCAGATGGTGGATAATATCAATGAAATATTCAATCCCTTTGGCATAGAATTGGATTTTGACGAAGATGTGATTCCTCTATCCCAACACCATAATGGGGGAAGCATTACCGAGCGTCATCTACTCTTTGCTCTGTCCAAAAAACTGATACAATCCTTTGGAGAAGGCAGCACACTGGTGGACTTCTTGACCTATGACCTGAACATTGAAATAAAGCCCAGTATACAAAGACACCTATTGGACGGAAAC
Organism: Candidatus Atribacteria bacterium; assembly: GCA_041686815.1. Taxonomy (GTDB): domain Bacteria; phylum Bacillota; class Clostridia; order Caldicoprobacterales; family UBA3941; genus JAWLDD01. The sequence continues at coordinate 4,585 of JAWLDD010000182.1, forward strand.
AATGCCTATTATGAATACGATCTATTGGGCCTTTTGAAAAGCGATTTAGTGGAGAAGATCTATGTAGATGCGACTGATGAATGTCCGGATGTCAATAAGGTCATTTCATTTTCCAAGAAGATAGGAGCTATATCTGCCTATGCATATCTCGGTGATGTGGGTGATTCCGTAACGGGAGATAAGAAGACCCAAAAATTTGAAGATGATTACTTGGATCTGCTGTTTGAAGTCATAAAGGATTTAGGCTTTGATGCGGTGACATATATGCCCAGCAGAAATACCATGGATCAGCTTAAAAGGGTAAAGCAACTATGTGCCCAGCATGACCTATTTGAAATAAGCGGTGAGGATATAAACTCCCCTCGCCAATCCTTTATATGTGAGGCTTTAAAAAATCCGCTATTTGAAAACCTGATAGATTCGACTTGGGCTCTCATCGGCCATGAGATTGCCGCTACCGGTGACCTATCCCAAGGCATGTTTTCAAAAGAGACCATTGGAAAATACCCTGATTTAAGTGAACGTATCCAGGTATACAAAGAGATTGGAATTAAAGAGAAAAGAGGAAGATAATCTTTCTTCCTCTCTTTCCCTTTTTAGCCTCTATTCCATTCCCAAGTTTTCCGCCATTTGGTCAGCATATTCGGGCACTTTCTTTAGAAAACTACCCAATTGATCATCCTGCTCTAGGGTAGATATTTTAAGCAGATGCATTATGGGACAAAATCTACTGATGCCTGTGGCAATCTTCATAGCACCCAAACCTACCATGGTCTTGGATGATCCAATAATACCCATACCTAATAGGGAGAACCCTATAAATAGCCTTATATGAGCATCTAAAGTCCCGACATTTTTCTTCATAAGCTCATCCCCTTATAAATTGGTTTAGTGTGGTGCTGACATGTGATTATTAGTCTTCCCT
>JAWLDD010000183.1:0-5502 GCA_041686815.1 Candidatus Atribacteria bacterium
CTCAAACTGTCAGTTACCTACCTCACTTCATATCTACAGTCGTTGTATGTGGAATGATAGTCAATGTTCTATCTTATGATGGAGTTATAAACAAGATCTTGCAAAATTTCAATATAAAACCTATACATTTCCTAATGAAACCGGAATGGTTTAGGACTATCTACATTGCTTCGGGAATCTGGCAAGGAGTAGGATGGGGATCAATAATATATTTGGCTGCCCTGACTAACGTGGATATTCAGCTGTATGAGGCCGCTATTATTGATGGTGCTAACAGGTGGAAGCAATTGCTTCATATAACATTACCGGGAATAGCTCCAACAATAACCATCATGTTGATACTGAGCCTCGGGAATATTATGTCAGTTGGTTTCGAGAAAATTCTTCTTTTATATAACGGGTCTACATATGAAACTGCAGATGTTATTGCAACTTATGTATACAGAAGAGGATTATTGGGGAGCGACTTTAGCTACGCAACAGCAGTAGGAGTGTTCCAATCGGTCATTGGCCTAATCTTTATAATATCAGCTAATCAAATTGGGAGAAGGATAAGTGAAACTAGCTTATGGTAATATTTTATGGAAGGTTGTTAAAATATGAAGATAAAAAAAACCACAGGTTCTAAGATATTTGATAGTGTAAACTATTTAATAATGATTTTACTTATTATTGCTACCTTGTACCCTTTTTACTATATTGCTATTGTTTCTATCAGTGACGGTAAGGCTGTTATGAAAGGAGCAGTAAAGCTTATACCAATAGGCGCAAATTTGAAGTCCTATGAACTCGTATTTAAAGACCCCTATGTCGTAAGATCTTATCTAAATACAATTCTATATACAACCGTGGGAACCTTTATCAACATTGTATTCACTACCCTATGTGCATATCCTCTATCCAGAAAGGATTTCTTTGGTAGAGATATATTCACCGGAATCATTGTATTTACTATGTTCTTTAGTGGAGGAATGATTCCAAATTATCTGGTAATCCATAATTTGGGCCTTATTGATACTATTTGGGCTATTGTTTTACCAGGAGCTATTAGTACATATAACATGATTATCATGAGAACCTTTTTTCAGGGAATACCTGAATCGCTGCACGAATCTGCTTACTTAGATGGTGCTAACGACATACAAGTTTGGTCAAAGATAATATTGCCCTTATCGATTCCTATTTTAGCAACTATGATTTTATTTTATGCTGTAGGCCATTGGAATAGCTTTTTCTCAGCTTTAATCTATCTAAACGATAAGAAAAAGTATCCTATTCAGATAATATTAAGAAACATGGTCATAGCCGGGGAACTTGCAAACCAAACCAATGAAATGGGATCAGCATCAGATTTTATGGTAATTGACACTACAATAAAATATGCAGTAATCATGGTTGCAACCCTTCCAATATTGGCAGTATATCCATTTGTACAAAAGTATTTTGTAAAAGGGGTGATGATTGGCTCGCTAAAAGGTTAGAAAAACAGATTGGTATAATTTGTGTTCTTAAAGGAGGTGATGTATTATTGAATCCGACTGCTTAATGAATATATAGTATTAGTTTTCAAGTGGATTTAGTTACTTTTACTATACCTAATAAAGGAGGTTCTTTATGTTAAAGAAGATATGTAGTTTGCTAAGCTTGTTCATGTGCATTGTCATGATTATTACAATATTGCCTGCTTGTGGTAATGATACACCCGCTGCAGAACAACCACCTGTAGATGAACAGAATGAGACAAATGGAAGTGCAGAACAACAACAAGATATAGAGGATTCTGACACAACCAAACTAGTAGATGAAGAGCTTACTATAACAATAATGAAGGGAGAACATCCTTCGCAACCGATAAATCCAGATGCACCAATTTATAATGAAATATACAAAAAAACAGGAATAAAAGTTGATATTCAGGGTGTACCGGGCAGTGACTACGAGCAAAAAGCAAGGACCCTACTAGCCACCGACAGTATGCCTGATGTCATGCAGATATATTTTAATGAAATAAGAGAATTTGCAAATACTGGAATTTTCCTCCCCATATCCGACTATTTGGATGAGTATGCTCCAAATTTTAAGAGAATCAAGGAGGAGATACCCCAGCTTAAAAGCTTTGAGATAGACGGGAAATTATACTATTTCCCACAGTTGGCAAGGCATATGAATAAAATGGGACAGGTGCCCATGATTAGGTTGGACATTTTGGAAGAGCTAAATCTTGACATGCCGGAAGATTTCGATCAGTTATATGAGACTCTAAAGAAGATCAAAGAAGCTTATCCGGATGTATATCCATTCACAAACAGAAACGGTACAAATAACCTACTTACATGTGTAGCCTATCCAATGGGATCAGGAGCTGGGATTTACTTTGATAAGGATATTGATGGGAGAAGATATGTATATGGTAGTGTAACCCAAGATTTCAAAGAGATACTAGGTTATCTTAACAAGCTGTTTGAGGAGCAAATATTGGATCCTGACTATGCAGTAGCAACAGCACAGCAGTGGCAAGAAAAGCTTAGCACAGGTAGGGCATTCTTCTATTATGATAATCCCTCATTTGCCATAAACTTTAACAAGGCCTTGCAAGAAGAGAATCCTGATTATAGATTTGGTCCTATGCCTATTATGAAGAATAGCAAAGGTGCTAAGAGAAACTTGTTCTATGATAGTCATTGGTATCAAGAAGGATACGTTATAAGCTCGAAGACTAAAAATCCTGAGGCTGTAATACGATTGTATGATTGGTTTTATAGTGAAGAAGGAGCAGATCTACTGAACTTCGGAATACTGGGCACTCACTATACCAAGGAGAATGGAGAGTATAAAGTATCCCAGGATCTGATAGATAAGAGCATGCAACAAAGCGATCCGTATCGTGCATATATGGGCGAACTTGGCGCTGGATTGTTAGCAATAGCCCCTTATATTGATGAACGTAATCAATGGCCTTTTATGGCAGACGAAGTAAAGGCTTGGTACGATCAATGGGCACAGGATGAAGGAATGTTTGAACGTACCGTTGCACCTATCTTTACTGAAGAAGAGATAGAGAAATTGAAAGAACTTACAACTAAAGTTGACACCATATTGACCAATGAGATAGACAAATTTATAATGGGCGAAAGACCATTAGATGAGTTTGATCAGATTGCTGAAAAAGCAATAGAGGCAGGGGCTTTAGAGATTGAACGAATATACAATGATGCTTTAGCAAGAATGCAGTAGAATTCTGTATTAAGAAAAATACTTTATCATTTACTATCGGATAATATTGATGTATAGGATGATAATTGCAGAAGAAGAGCGATTATATGATATAATTTACTAAACACAATTACCAATCTATTTAGGGGTGGCAAGAGGGATGTTAAGTAAAGTTATAAGCAGATATAAGCCCAAAATTAACAAATTATTTATAAAAATATTGCTTTACTTTTTATCCCTCACTGTCCCTATTTTTGTATTAGGTACAGCTCTATATATTAAATCTATAAAGGAGCTTAAACAAGAGTTTAGCAACAGAGTAACCCTAAATTTGGAATCTTCTGCCGAGACCATTGATTTTTATCTTCGTGCTGCCCAGGATACTAGTGCTAGTTTCTTTCGCGATGATATTATTATTAACCATTTTAAACCAAGAAATCAAATGACATTAATAGATAGAGTCCAAACCCCAAAAATTCCTAGAATTCTTGCACGATACAAAACTGTTGTTGGCAATTTCGTAGAGAGCATTTATGTATATGTTGATCAAGGCAACATATATACTTGTGATGGTTTGGAATATTTTGATGATTTCTTTAACAAGTTCTACAGGTATAAGTATTATGACATGGAGTTTTGGTTAAATAAATTAGACTCGAAAAAAGCTATTGAGATTTTACCTCCTACAAAGGTGTCCAAAAGTTTAACGGGTAATGATGTTTTTGTGGTTCCTGTTGTAAGAACCGAATGGATAAATGGCAATAGAGCAGTCATGGTTATAAACATTTCTGCTAATATGATCTACCGAACTATCAGAAATAGCTCTATAATTTCTGCAACTGATTTTGTAATATTGGATCAATACGGTAATATAGTTGCAGAAAGTGGTGGGAATAGATATAGCAACAGCGTCGATGACATAATCTCGCAATTTGGAGGAGAGGAAAAACAATATAAGGAAATTAAAGTAAACGGGAAAAATTGCTTAATAACTTATGTACGTTCAGAAGTCTATGGATGGACTTATCTATCTATTACACCTCTCTCAGAGTTTAGTAAGCGTTCTAACAGCATTCTTTTACTAACACTAACATCATGCTTAACATTGGCTGGGATTGGGGTATGCTTCTCATTCATTTTTACACGAAGAATTTATAATCCTATTCGTCAGATTAGAGATATAATATTAGATTCGGAAATACATCCAGTAAATGGTGATGATTTCGATCTGATCGGTACAGGGATCAACAGATTAATCCAGCGAGAGGACCAGTTTAAGAGAAAAAGTCTTACCCTATCAAAGGAATACTGCGAGAATTCCCTAGTCTATTTAATTAATGGTAACAAAATAGAATCCACCGATATATTAGAGATGATATTGAAACAGAATTTTGGATTTACTAAAGATAAGTACCTTTGTTGTAATATTCTGATTGAATTTAAACAAGACTTCTATAACGAAATGAAAGATGCGGATCGCATAAATGTGCTGGATGGCCTTAAAAAGGTGATCTGGGCATTATTTGAACAATATGTAAATGCATATACTATAGATTATATGGAGAATCTGTTCACCTGTATAATCAATATTAATAGCAATGAACTACATAAGGTGAAAAAAGCTGCCCAAAGCATAATAAAATGTTTTGAATACGATTCTAAATATTGCAGCATTTATATAGGTATAGGAAACACATGTGATGAGATAAATGAAATTTATAAGTCATACAATGAAGCAATAACGGCCATTGCTCATACTAGCAAGGAGTCTGACTTCCAAATTGTATTTGCTGACGAGCTTAATATAGTGAATAGTATTTCTTATACGCTTGCTGATGAGAATAAAATATTTAACTGTTTAAGTACAGCTAACATTGATGCCCTGAGGGATATAGTGTGTGATCTCATCCAAACAAATATAGATAGAGGGAACTCTCATGAATCTATTATTATGTTGTTTAGAAATCTCTTTATTACTGGGATAAGATTTTTAGCTGAGCGAGGTATTGATATTAATCCCTTCGTATCTCAATATGATGAGCAAATACTTAGAAAAGATGTCTCTTCATATTTAAATTATTCAGAGAGATTGAAAGCCCTTATAAGATTTTATAACAGAATAATTGACCAAGTTTTGGCTAATGAAAGTGGTGATTCTTATGATTTGGCTCAGCTGATTGCAGAATATGTAAATGAGAACTACGATGAGGATCTATATCTAGAAAAAATCGCAGATGAAATGGGCGTTTCTGTAAAGTATGTATCTAGAGTTTTTAAAGAAAAAATGGG
>JAWLDD010000184.1:0-5464 GCA_041686815.1 Candidatus Atribacteria bacterium
TTACTATTATCTCTTATTTAATAATAATATAGTCAATATATCTTATATTGTCAACAATATTATTCTAAGCTGCGTACAACTCCATCGGAATAAATAGGTACGATAGGTGCTGTATCCTGCTTTAAGCAATCATCCAGATCCTTTTGCAGTCCTAGTTCCTTAAGTCTTGAATAATGCAGGGTCTTAGAGAGAACGCCATGTATGTCATCTTTACTATTTTGATACATAAATTCGGCTGTCAATCCCAAGTCGTCCAGTTCTAGCTCCACATTTCTTTTATTTAATCCATCTATAAGAGCTCCGGCTACTAGGATATCATCGGCTGAAAATCTTCCCAAGGTGCCAGCACAAACCACAACTATATCCTGTCCCAAAGATGCGAGATAATCACATATTGCACTTATGTTTATAAAGGATGCCAACACTACTTGCTTAGCATCAGCAGCTTTGGTAATAGCCTCGGTTCCGTTGGTGGTGGTAATGAGTACGGTTTTGTTTTCCACCATCTCTCTGCTGTACTCACAAGGAGAATTGGATAGATGAAAACCCTCTATCTTTTCAGCGTTTCTTTCACCACCTAATATGAATGAATCCTTTTCATAATTCTTGGAGATATTCACTGCTTCTTCTATCTCAGCCATTGGTATAACTTCTTTACAGCCGTTGTACAAAGCTGTAATGATAGTGCTCGTTGCTCTGAGCACATCTATGACCACCGCAACTTTTTCCTTGATGTCCCTATCCTCAATGTAATGTCTAGTCGGATATACGTTAATTTTCATGAAAACCCTCCAAATAAGTATAAGCGATTACCAGCAAAGCTAATATCATAGCAATGCAGTTGGTTTTATTCTATCATATATTTATTTATAAGTCGACATTTTTCAAAGTGGAAAGCTAATTTTTTCTATGAAAAGGAAAATAATCCATTAGTAAACTTCATAATCTTGATTGCATGAGTCCTAGGACAAATAAACTATATCCTATCGTCCAAATACTATGGTACACACTATAACAGACGCCACCAAGCCAGCTATGTCAGCCAACAATGAACCCCAAAGTGTATATCGGATCTTTTTTATACCTACTGCACCAAAATATATGGATAGGGTGTAAAATATGGTTTCAGTAGAGCCCATCATGGTGGATGCAGCCCTACCAATAAATGAGTCTGGGCCATAGGTCTTGTATAGTTCTCCTAAAATCCCTGTTGAAGCCATTCCTGATATAGGTCTCATTAGGGCTAAGGGTAGCATTTCAGCTGGGATACCAACTAAATTGGCTAATGGGGATAGTAATCTAACAAGGACATCCATAGCCCCTGAAGTTCGGAATATGCCTATAGCTACGAACATGGCCACCATATAGGGAAATATCCGTAGTACCGTAGATAAACCTTCCTTAGCCCCTTCTATGAAGGTATCATAAACATTTACGCCCCTTATATGGCCATATATTAGCACAAATACCATAAAGGCAGGAATGGCCACTATAGATAAGACTCTAATAACCTCTATCACTGGAATAACCTCCTCTATCATTACAGGCTAGAAAATTAATGGGCTATATATGAAAATCGGATTATTTATAGTATGCTTTGAATATCTTGGCTGCAATTATTCCGACGAGGGTAGAGCAGATGGTGGCTATTAGAGAAGTGCCTATTATTTCACCGGGATTTAAAGAGCCTGCGGCACTTCTGAGGGCAACAACAGTGGCGGGAATAAGCTGAACTGAAGAGGTGTTTAAAATGAGAAACATACACATGTCGTGGGTTGCTTCTTCCTTATCTCTATTGATCTGCTGAAGCTGATGCATAGCTTTTATGCCTAGGGGAGTGGCTGCATTGCCAAGGCCCAACATATTAGCAATTATATTCATGGTCATGGCTCCCATAGCCGGATGCCCAGGAGGGACACCGGGAAATAAGATGGTCATCACTGCTCTTATCTTTCTTGAAATGACCTCTACCAATCCAGATTTTTCAGCAACTTTCATGAGTCCCAGCCAAAGAGCGTATATTCCCGACAGCCCTATGCATAGTTCCACAGCGTATTTTGCACCATCCAATGCTGACTGGGTAGTAGCGTCCAAGTTTCCAAAGAACACTGCCGCTATGTATCCTAACAGGATCATAAACAACCATACTACATTGACCACATACAGCCCTCCCATGGCATGCTAAGAACTTATAAGGGATTAAGGGATTCTGCTAATGAGATCCATGATTCCCTTATTATTTAGGTTTATGATTTCATAGAGTCAATAGAACAAACAATTCTAAAAAAAGTTAAAAAAAGGGTTGACTTTAATTGGAATTATTGGTAATATACATGTATACAATTTGTCGAATTTTGTATGAGAAGGAGGGAAACATCCGTGAAATCCACAGGTATTGTCAGAAAAGTTGACGAACTAGGTAGAATTGTTATACCTATCGAGTTGAGAAGAACCTTAAATATCGCTGAAAAAGATGCATTGGAAATCTATGTGGATGGGGAACATATTATACTAAAGAAATACGAACCCGCATGTATTTTTTGTGATGATGCAAGGGATGTCTCAGTTTACAAGGGTAAAAACATTTGCAAAAACTGCTTGACCGAACTTGTCAATAGATAACATAATTGTATAGACTTCAAAAGGCGATATCATATCGCCTTTTTTTGTTGTTTCTTGGGCTACTCTTTATCCCTTTTAGATATCTTAATGCTATGGCTATAGACTTGGTTTTTGGGTATACCCCGATCAGCAGCCACCCGTTTTACAGCTTCCTTCTTTGATAAGCCTGCATCCATATAAGCCAGTATATGGTCAGCAATGGATATTTCATCAAATGCTTGCTGATCTGTATCTTTATCCTTACCATCTATAATCAGGACAAATTCACCCCTTGGAGAATTAAGGGTGAAATACTCTATGCTCTGTTCAAGGGAAAAACGCAAAACCTCTTCATGTATCTTGGTCAGTTCCCTTACTATGGCTATTTGCCTATTTCCCAATTCTTCATAGAGCTGTTTTAAAGTAGAGAGCAGGTGATGAGGAGCTTCATATATTATAATGGTTCTCTCTTCATTCTTTAGTTCAAGCAGCACTTTCTTTCTGGCTTTTTTGTTTGCTGGCAAGAAACCTTCAAAAACAAATCTACTACAAGGCAGTCCAGACAGCACCAAGGCAGAAAGACCTGCCGTAGCACCGGGCAATACCGTCACAGGAATATCCCTATCATAGGCCAGGCTAACCAGTCTTTCCCCTGGATCCGATATTCCGGGCATACCTGCATCTGACACCAAGGCTACATTGCGCCCATCTTCAAGAAGGGAGAGTATCTCTTCCTCCCTGCTTTTATGACTATGTTTGTGATAACTAATAAGGGGTTTTGTAATGTCTAAGTGGTTAAGCAGCTTAAGTGTATGGCGTGTATCTTCAGCCACTATATAATCGGCTTCTTTCAAAGTCCTTATAACTCTAAGAGTAATATCCTCTAGGTTGCCAATAGGCGTAGCACAAAGAAATAAGGTTCCCTTACCTATCTTCGAGTTTCGATCACTTACCTGTTCGGTAGACATGTCACAATTTCATCCTTTCACAAATGAACTTGTCCATCGCAAAACCTTATTCTTCCTCTGAATGTAGGGAATATGGAATCTACTCCTCATGAAAGGATAGGTTTAGTATCTTCCATAGGTTTTAGCAACCTCAATCATGGTAAAAATATTTTCATCTGGAGTATCCCTGCTGCATTGATCACCTGTGGAAAGGATGAACCTTCCCCCTTCCGCACCATCGTCTATGCACCTTTTTGTGGCCTCGGCAACATCAGAGGTTGAACCATATAGCATAACCTTTGTGGTATGCAAATTACCTTTCAAAATAAGCTTGTGGCCATATAGCTTTTTTATTTCCCTTAAATTGCAATCTCCCATTGGAGGAGTCTCAAGGGGGTCAATTATGGTAAGATCTGTTTCCTCGGCTAGAATCTTTACCAACTCTTTTTGAGGACCACAGGAATGCACATGAGTAGGAATACCATATTCCTTGCATAAAGCAGTTATCTTCTTAACAATAGGCAAAGCCAGGTCTCTAAACATCTGTGGGGTCTGATGTATTAGGGTCCCTGAACCCCCTGTGCATATAAAGTCAGGTTTACATTCCAGGGACATAAGGCGATGGAGTTTCTTAACAAAGAAATCTAGATATAGTTGACCCTTCTCATAGTATTTCCCCGGATTATCGTAATAATCGTATATTTCCCACTCGGAATTCACCAGTTTGGTTGTGCCGCAAAAGACCCCAACCAAACCATGATCTCCCAATTCATCTTTCACATATTTCAATAATTCCTCACCTTTTGGCCATTGCCTTATCTCTCCAATGGGTTCATAGCGATCGGGTATGGATGGTAAAGAAATGGAATGAGGATGGACTCCAAATGTGGGAGGGTCTGCTATGTAATATACATCAACGGTATCGTTCCAGATTTTGTTTCCCTTCTCCTCCCTATACTTTTGTGTAACTATCCTGTCAGCACTCCTATATACTATTACATTGTGATATGTATATCCATCATCCTCAAAGGGTAAATCTTCAAAATCAATAGGTACATACCCATCCATCAAGGAATCGAATCCGAAATATTTAACACAATCAATATACGCCTTCCATATAGGTGGATCTTGGTAAAGATAGAGATCCCAAAATGGCTTTCTCGTCAAGCGAGCTGGAATCATATTTGACGTATCTGGAGCTACGGGGACGTGGTCAGGCAATTCTCCTCTTATTACCGTCAATAAGCGTTCTCTCGAAGTCATACCCATACCTTATACCATCCTTTCCTTTTCAAGCATCCGATCAAATGTGTTATATTACCTTATATAAATAGTTTAGGACATACAGTGTTTGTATGCAAGGTTTTCCTTCGAAATAAATATATTCCATTTTTGTGGCAGATAAAATAAGGTATGACTATTAGGTTGTAATAATAATTCTTGTATATGTTAATTTCCGGAATATATCTCCTTTAACTCCTCGGTGAACTCTCCTTTGTCATTGAAAACTATTAAGGGAGGTAAGCAGGTTAGGTGAGACCTGCCTCCTAGCACTGCCTCTATCAGCAGCATGTTTGGAGGTTTTTCAAGGCTGGGATAAACCATCCGTATTATTTTAGGTTCCAATCCATATTTTCTCATGCTGAAAAGGATGTCCACCAATCTATTTGGGCGGTGAACCATGGACAAGCGGCCACCTTTTACCAACAGCTTTGAAGCTGCACTTAGAATATCATCCAAATTGCAAAGTATTTCATGTCGGGCAATAGCCTTGGCCTTATTAGGGTTTATTATACCAGTGCCTATTTTCTTATAGGGTGGGTTGGAAGTTACCAATTGGTATTTCCCAGTACCCAAATAATCGGGGGACTCTTTCAAGTCCCCTTCTACTATCTGAATTCTGACGCCTAAGCCGT
>JAWLDD010000185.1:0-5459 GCA_041686815.1 Candidatus Atribacteria bacterium
GCAAAAAGCCCTTAGTATCAGCTACTTCCGATAAACCTGTTTCCATTGCTATTGAGGAAGTAAAGGACGGAAAAGTTCATTATAGAAAAACCAAAGAGGGTATCAAATAGATGAGTAAGATATTCAAAGATAAAAATATACTTATAGGCATAACCGGAGGGATAGCAGCTTATAAAGCAGCGGATTTGACCAGCAGGCTGGTTAAACTGGGGGCAGATGTAAAGATCATAATGACATCCAACGCCACCAAGTTCATACATCCCTTAACTCTGGAGAGCCTATCGAGCAACCCAGTATACAAGGATACCTTTCAGAGGACAGAACGATGGGATATAGAGCATATTGCCTTGGCAAAATGGGCAGATGTCTTTGTTATCGCACCAGCTACAGCCAACGTTATTGGCAAGGCCGCCAGCGGTATAGCTGATGATCTGCTGTCCACAACCATTTTAGCAACAGAGGCCAAGACCATCTTTGCACCGGCAATGAATACTGTTATGTACCAAAAAAGGATAGTTCAGGACAATATCAAGAAACTCAAAGAGCTTGGCTATTCATTTATACCACCAGGTAAAGGGAGATTGGCCTGTGGTGATCTAGGAGAAGGCAAGCTGGCTGATGTAGATACCATCATCCAGTATATTGAACACCACCTTTATATAAATAAGGATATGGAGGGTATGAGGGTGTTGGTCACTGCCGGACCGACACGAGAGCCTATAGATCCGGTCAGGTTTATTACCAACCGATCTTCAGGTAAGATGGGCTTTGCCATTGCTCAAGCCTGTCTTCAAAGAGGAGCTGTAGTGGATCTGGTTACAGGGCCAACGGATCTGGTTCCTCCTGCAGGTGCCAATGTATACCCTGTGGAATCCGTAATGGAGATGTATGATACGGTACTTAAACTCTATGATAGTACAGATATGGTTTTTAAAGCTGCAGCTGTTTCCGACTATCGGGTGAAAGATGTGGCAGCCCAAAAGATAAAGAAGGGTCAGGATTCTGTTGTTCTGGAACTGGTACGGAATCCCGATATATTATTGGAATTAGGCAACAGGAAAAAACACCAGATATTGGTGGGCTTTGCTGCTGAAACTACAGATCTTCAAAAACATGCATTGAGTAAACTGGAAAGGAAAAACCTGGACTTTATTCTGGGCAATGATGTGAGCGGCAATCAATCGGGTTTTCAAAGCGATGCCAATCAGGGTATTCTATTCTCCGGAGACGGAAGTGCTATACCCATACCATTGATGGACAAGAAAGACTTTGCCCATAGGATAATTGATGAAGTTATGAAAAAGGTTAAATAAACCATTGGAAATTGTGAGGAGGTTGGGGAAGCCATGTCAAGCAATCTGTATGCGGGAATAATTGTAGACCAGGCTCATCCAGCCTTAGACAAGACTTTTCATTATATAATTCCTGATGATTTGGCTGATAAGATCGAGTTAGGAATGAGGGTACTGGTACCCTTCGGTGCAGGCAATAAGGGCATAGAAGGGTATGTTATGAGCTTAGACAGTGAAATAGATGTACCCTATGAAAAAATGAAATCCATAGAGAGGATAATAGATCCTTTCCCCATCATTCTACCCGAACTGATCCCTCTCGTTTGGTGGATGAAAAGAGAATACCATTGTCTTACCATAGAAGCTATCAGATGTTTTATTCCTCCTGGTTTGCGCATGAACATTGCCCAGAAGGTGGAAAAGGTAGTTTATTTGACGGTGGATAAGGATCTTAAAGGCAAGATAGCCCAGGTAGAGAGCAGATCTAGGTATATGGGTGAAATTCTCAGGATATTAGATCTAGAAGACGGAGTTCCCATGGCTGAGTTGGCTGATATGGCAGGAGGAGCACCTCTATCCAGCTTTAAGAGCCTGGAAAAGAGAGGATGGATTTCCCTAGCCGACCAGGAAGTTTACCGAAATCCCTGGGATCAGCCAATAGATATAGCCCAACAAGATATTGTGCTCTCTCCGGAGCAGAAGGAAGCCATCCGCACTATTGATAAAGGCCTTTCTGAGTCATCAGGAGTGTTCCTTCTCCATGGGGTAACTGGAAGCGGAAAGACCGAGGTATATATGCATCTGGTAGACAAAGTCCTAAAGAATAACAAGCGGGCTATAGTCTTGGTACCAGAGATCTCATTGACACCTCAGACCGTTGGCCAGTTTAAGAGTAGATTTGGCGAGGAAGTGGCAATTCTACACAGTCGTCTTTCCTTGGGAGAAAGGTTTGACGAGTGGATGCGCATATATAAAGACGAAGTAAATATCGTAGTTGGAGCCAGATCGGCCATCTTTGCACCACTTAGAAATTTGGGGCTGGTAATAATAGACGAAGCCCACGAGGATAGCTATAAATCCGAATCCAGACCCCGATATCACACCATAGGCTTGGCTATTCAAAGATGCAAATTACAGAATGGGGTTTTGGTGCTGGGAAGTGCTACACCTTCCCTGGAGGATTTCTACAATAGTGAGCATAACCTATATACCAGGGTATCAATGGATCATCGTATCGATTATATCCCATTGCCCAAGGTAGAAGTGGTAGACATGCGTATTGAACTGAAGAATGGCAACCGCAGTATCTTTAGTCAAAAGCTCTACGATGGAATTAGGAGCATTTTACCCAGAGGGGAGCAAGCCATAATCCTTCTTAACAGGAGAGGCTATGCCCAATTTGTTTCCTGCAGATCCTGCGGTTATGTTGTAAAATGCGATAACTGCGATATATCCCTCACATATCATGCTAATAGCAATATATTAAAGTGCCACTACTGTGGGGACACCAAGCCCTACCCACAGATATGTCCCCAGTGCAAAAGCACCTATATCAAACATTTTGGAGTTGGTACCCAGAGAGTAGAGCAGGAGATAAACAAGCTTCTGCCATCTGCCAGAACTATTAGAATGGATATGGATACTACATCTACGAAGGGAGCACACCAGAGGATATTGGATGCTTTCAGGCATAAGGAGTATGATATTTTATTGGGGACCCAGATGGTAGCCAAAGGTCTTGATTTTCCTGACGTAACCTTGGTAGGAGTAATTGCAGCAGATACATCTTTAAATTTACCTGATTATCGCAGCAGCGAAAAAACCTTTCAGCTCATAACCCAAGTAGCAGGGAGAGCTGGAAGAGGTCAAAAAGAAGGGAAGGTCATAATCCAGACCTACCAACCTGAGCACTATTCTATCCAATATGCTTCACGGCATGACTATATGGGCTTTTATAATGAAGAAATCCAGATAAGGGCACAATTTAGGTATCCGCCTTTTTGTCATATTATAAGGATTCTTATAACTGGAGAAAATGAAAGGTCCATAGTGAACACTGCAATGGGTATAGAAAAATGGATAGGTCATAGAGCAAGCCGAGATCCAATAATCAAGGCAGGGATGATCGAACTGGGTGCTTATCCTGCACCACTGGAAAGGATAAAGAATAAATTTAGATGGCATGTATTGATTCGTATAGAAAAAGAAAGGATGTTTTTGGAGAGATATCATGATATGGTGGATGAGTGCATGAAGGAGTTTTCCGACACATCCAATACCATTGTGGTTGATTTTTATCCAACCAGTTTATTATAGATAGATATAGTGAATTGTTAAAAAATAAGAGGTGATGATGGTGGCACTAAGAGAAATAAAACACTACCAGAGAGATGAAGTGTTAAGAAAAAAATCACGTCCTGTGGAAAAGATAGATAGTAGAATACTGACTTTGTTGGATGATATGGCCGAAACCATGTACAAAGCCGAAGGTGTGGGGTTGGCAGCTCCTCAAGTGGGTGTATTGAGGCGGGTCGTGGTTATCGATATAGGAGAAGGAATATTAGAGCTGATAAATCCTGAAATAATTGAGGAAGAAGGCCAGCAATTAGCCGAGGAAGGGTGCTTAAGCATACCCGGCTTAGCCGCCCAAGTAAAACGGCCTGCTAGGGTTGTGGTAACAGCCCTAAACAGACATGGAGAAGAAATTAGAATAGAGGGCAATGAGCTGTTAGCAAGAGCTTTATGTCATGAAATCGATCATCTTGACGGGATTCTCTATATAGATAAAGCAGAGCCGGGAACGTTGGGAAAAGTTGAGCAGGTATCAGAATGACATTATTACAGAAAATAGAGGGTGAAAGCTAGTGAGAATTGTTTTTATGGGGACACCGGATTTTTCCATACCTTCCTTGGAAGCCATTGTAGAGGAAGGTCATGAACTCATAGGTGTTGTTACTCAGCCCGACAGACCTAGGGGTCGGGGCAAACGTATGACTCCCTCTCCGGTGAAGGCATGGGCTGTAGAGAGGGGATATGAGGTATACCAGCCTGAAAGGGCACGGGACCATGATTTTATTGAAAAGCTTGAAAGCCTAGCTCCTGACCTCATCGTTACTGCTGCATATGGGCAGATACTTCCTAAAAGAATACTGGATATACCTCCTCTAGGCTGTATCAACGTTCACGCTTCTCTACTACCCAAATATCGGGGAGCATCTCCAATACACCAGGCAATTATGGATGGTGAGACCAAAACGGGTATTACCATTATGTATATGGATGTAGGTATGGATACAGGGGATATTATACTTATGAAGGAAACGCCAATCCATGCCGATGAAAACTGCGGAAGTCTACATGATAGGCTTGCTCAATTAGGTGGAGTAGCATTAAAGGAGAGTTTAAGACTATTTGCCCAGGGAAAACCCAAGGGTACTCCACAACAGCATGATAAGGCAACCTATTGTCAAAAGATAGATAAGTCTATGGGTGAGATTGACTGGACCATGGAAATAGATAGAATAAAGAACCATGTTAGGGCATTAACGCCATGGCCTGGTGCTTATACCCATATCCATGGACTCCGCCTTAAAATATTGGAAGTATCCGAAAGTCAGATTTTGAAGGAAACCACTAACATTCCGGGTAGAGTAGTCTACGCCGATGAAGAGAATGGCTTAGTGGTATCCGCTGCTAATGGTTTGGTCAGGTTGAATAAAATTCAAGCTCCAGGAAAGCGAGTCATGGAGGATGTGGAGTTTCTACGGGGAAACAAAATTGAGGTCGGTATTCAAGTATAGATTGGAAGTTAGTAGTTGAACATTAGAGGATTAGGAAGAGAAAGGTGGGACTTGTTATGCCGTATCTTTTTTATGATTTACCCAGCATGTTAGTATTGTTGCCAGCTCTTATACTATCCTTTTATGCACAGTACAAAGTTCAAAGCACCTTCAACAGATATATAAGGGTAGGCAATTATGGTGGTTATACCGGTGCGGAGGTGGCTAGAAGGATATTGGACTCCCAAGGACTTAATGATGTACCTGTGGACATGATAGGAGGTTATCTATCGGATCACTATGATCCCCGAAAAAAGGTTCTAAGGCTTTCAGAGCAGGTATATAGAGGAAGCTCTATAGCATCTATAGGGGTAGCTGCCCATGAAGC
>JAWLDD010000186.1:0-5442 GCA_041686815.1 Candidatus Atribacteria bacterium
CAGACCTATACTTACTCCTTCCTTAGCAGATGCTGTAAAAGGATTGCCTAACTTGATTTCTGCTTATCAGGGATACGAGATAATCTTATTGGTTATCCCTTTTATGGGTGATCACAAAAAGATTATCCCTTACACCGTTATAGGTGTTGGTGTTCCAGTTTTTATTTATACTCTATTGGTTGCAATGTGCATAGGAGTATTTGGACTTAGTACATCTGGACAGCTAAATTATCCTACCATCACCCTGGCAGAGGGTATAAGCTTTGCTGGGGCTTTTATGGAGCGGTTTGATATTTTCTTTGTAATACTATGGATATTGGCGGTTTTTACCACATTAGCTAATTATCTTTATATGTCTTCATTAACATCCGTAAGGCTGTTGGGTTTGCGAAACTATCAGCTCTTTGTATATTTATTATCGCCAATTATATATATATTGGCAATTATTCCACAGAATATACTGGAGATCGAATATGTTACCAAGTCAGTGGGGTATTTAGGTATTGGTATTTCAGTTCTGGTTCTAGGGATGTTATTATTAGCATGGATATCGGGGAAAAGGGAGAAAGGAAATGTATAAGAGAATAATCCTAATATGTTCTATTATCTCTTTAATGATTATTTCAACTGGTTGCTGGGATCGGGTTGAAGTTGAACGGAATGCTTTCATACTGGGATTAGGTATAGATTTGAGTGACGATGATAAACTTGTTTTAACCTATCAGATCGCCATATTAGATGCCTTCAAAGGTGAAGGAGGAGAAAAAACAAAATCTACCCAACAAATCAGCATTACATCCGAAAGCATTTCAGATGCAACTAATAAGCTGTTGTCTCATATTGGCAATATTCCGAATTTTACCCACTGTAAACTTATAGTATTTGGAGAGAAATATGCTAGAAATGGGATTGAAAATAGTCTTGATTTCCTTTTCAGGGAAACTGAGATAAGAAGGATAACATCAGTATGTGTGGCTGAAGGGGAAGCTAAAGAGATCCTGAATTCTGAACCAACGACTGCTCCATCTTCAGCTATGGTCATAGATCAGATAATAACGCAAAACTCCGCCAGCAATTCGGACATATTTCCATTTCAAGATGTTGGATATCTTCACCAAAATTATGTAGATAAATCGGATATTGGTTTGGCAAAGGTGTCCATGAGTAACGATACTGTTGTAGTTTCGGGAGCTGGAGTGTTTAAGGATTATAAGCTAGTGGGATGGTATGCTGGTCATGAAGTAACAGGACTCCGTTTTATATTAGGGGAGATTGAACGGGGTTTTCACACAGTAAAAATGCCTTGGCAAGAAGGAGGCAGAATAACCATTGATGCCTACAATATTCAAGCATCCACTATGCCAAAAATTGAAGATGGTCAAATTAGAGTTGAGACCGAGATTTTAATAGAAGGAGATATAAACGAGATTGAGAATCCTGTCACTGTAAAAAATTCAGAACAGCTTCTCGACTATTGGAAAAAAGCAATAGAGGATGATATTCGTTCTACAGTGAATTTGGTTTACAAAAAGGGAAGAGATGAATATGGTGTGGATAATTTTGAAATCGACCGCAGAATAGAAAGCTATTATCCTGAATTTTGGGAAAAGAATAAGGATCAATGGGATGAGCTATTTAAGACGTCAGAATTGGATGTTAATGTAGATGTAAGAATTAGAAGAGTAGGTATAATTGAGCCTTAGTATTTACATTAAAATAATAATAACCTGAGCTTTTCATCAAAGAAATAAATTAGCAATAAAGAAACTAATACCTATGATTATGTATACAATTGCCCCAAGTTTAGCTATCATCGCTTCTTTGGGGAATTCTTTTTGATTATTTGCTGTTAAATAAAATAGAATCAAGCCTATACTTGATATTATTAAAAGTGAAGCAGCATAATTTGTTACTAAGGACTTCACATATTCAACTAGACCATCTATAAAATTCATACAATTTACCTCATTTCGCTTTTTGTTCCTTTGTTGGCAGTAAAGTATTGGACAAGTTGTAGAGTAACTACTATAATATTGTTTGACAAAATAAATATAAATATTAATCTAAAAGGTGGAGAAAAGTTTGAGTTATAGAAAGACTGTTCATATATCCAGAGAAGAAATTCAAGCGCAAAAAGAAAGTATAGAAAATATAAAGAAATTTATTAAAGATAAGGACCTTAAATATCACATTACTACCTATGGCTGCCAAATGAATGTCCACGATTCTGAGAAATTGGCTGGGATGTTAAGTGAGATGGGATACTCAGAAACTGCAGAACAAGCTAAAGCTGATTTAATACTTTTTAATACATGTTGTGTTCGAGAAAATGCAGAACTTAGAGTATACGGTAATGTAGGATCGTTGTATCCCTATAAGCAGCAGAACCCCAACCTTATAATAGGGGTATGTGGGTGTATGATGCAACAAAGCGATGTATCCTCTTATATAGCTAAGAAATTCCCCTTTGTCGATTTGATATTTGGCACCCACAATTTACATCATTTTCCAAAACTTCTTCTTGAAGCCATGAATTCATCCCACACAGTGATAGAGGTATTGGATGAACAAGGCCGTATTGTGGAAGATGTACCTATTAAGAGAAATCTAGGGATATCAGCCTGGACTACTATAATGTATGGCTGTAACAACTTTTGCAGCTATTGTATAGTTCCTTATGTTAGAGGCAGGGAGAGGAGTAGACAGCCAGCTGATATTATAAATGAAATTAAGCAGCTAGGTCAAGAGGGATATAAGGAGATAACTTTACTAGGCCAAAATGTGAATTCCTATGGAAAAGATCTCCATGAGCCTTACTACTTTCCAGATCTATTAAGGGATATTAATAAGATAGATGGTATTGAACGAATCAAGTTTATGACATCTCATCCGAAGGACTTATCCAAGGACTTAATAAGAGCCATGGCCCAATCGGAGAAAGTATGCCAGCATTTACATTTGCCTATTCAATCTGGAAGCAATAGGATATTGAAGATGATGAACCGTCGCTATACAAGAGAGGATTATTTAGAGCTTGTAGACCGAATTCGAGAACAGATTCCCGATATTGCTATCACAACGGACATCATTGTAGGTTTTCCAGGTGAAACTCAAGAAGACTTTGAAGACACATTGGATATAATGGAGAGAGTGAGGTTTGATTCTGCCTATACCTTCATATATTCCAAACGAACCGGGACCCCTGCAGCTAAAATGGAAAAACAGATAGACGAAAGGATAAAAAAGGAACGGCTTCAGGTTTTAATGGATCTGCAGAGTAGAATAAGCAAGGAAATCAATGGCTCCACCCTGGGCAAGGTTGTGGAAGTACTAGCGGAAGGGTTAAGCAAGAATAGAAGCGACATGTATACGGGTAGAACCAGGGATAATAAATTGGTCAATTTCTCTGCTCCGGAGGACGTAACGGGTAGAAATGTTAAGGTAAAGATCACTCAACCTAAAACTTGGACATTGGAAGGAATCATGGTATAATAAACGATAGATAGTAACAAGTGGGAGGGTTTATATGTCTAAATTAACCCCGATGATGCAACAGTATATGCAAATTAAAGAGCAAAATAAAGATGCTCTTCTTTTTTTTAGATTAGGTGATTTCTATGAGATGTTCTTTGAAGATGCTCTGATAGCTTCAAAGGAGCTGGAAATTACCCTTACTGGTAGGGATTGTGGCCTGCCTGAAAGAGCTCCCATGTGTGGCGTGCCTTATCATGCTGCCGAAGGCTATATAGCAAGGCTTATAGAAAAAGGTTATAAAGTAGCCATATGCGAACAAACCCAAGATCCCTCTGAAGCTAAAGGAATCGTTGAACGAGATGTAGTGCGGGTAATCACTCCCGGCACTTTGCTAGAGGCTTCTATGCTGGATGAAAGACAAAACAACTATATCCTAGCGTTCTTTAAGGGAAATGATGCTATGGGTATCTCCTGGGCAGATATATCTACCGGTGAGTTTTATATGTGCGAAATAATTAATAACAAAGAATGGGAAAAAGCTGCTGATCTAATTTCGGGAATTGGCCCAAGAGAGATAATTATCCAAAGAGACAATGAAGAAGATATGAGAGCTTTGGACGAAATTGCAAATCGTCATGAAGCTCTAATTACCCCTTATGAGGTCTGGGCCTTTGAATATCATACTGCATATCAGACCCTCCTAGATCATTTTAATATACACTCCCTGGAGGGGTTTGGTTGTCAAGATATGCCTTATGGGATCAGAGCTGCTGGTGCTTTGCTTGGATATCTAAACCAGACCCAAAAAACTTCATTGAGACACATTACTTCCATAAAACCCTATCAAACCGAATCCTCCATGATGCTGGATATATCTACAAGAAGGCATCTGGAACTGACTGAAACCATGCGCAGTAAGACAAAAAAAGGCTCTCTACTTTGGTTGCTAGATAAAACCAATACCGCTATGGGTGGACGACAATTGAGACAATGGATACAACAGCCTCTAACCAAAACCCATCAAATTATCGAGAGATTGGATGGTGTGGAAGAATTATATAATAACCCTATAGTTATGGAAGAACTCAAAGGTCATCTTAAAAAAATATATGATTTAGAAAGGTTGATGGGTAGAATCTCCTATGGTAATGCTAATGCAAGGGATCTTATATCCCTCAAACAGTCATTGGCAGTTTTGCCAAAAATAAAAAAAATATTGTTTGATTTTGAATCTAAACTCCTTAAGGAGTTTTATAATAAGCTGGATCTATTGGAGGATATATTTAACCTTATTGAAAGCTCCATTGATGATGACCCCCCTGTTACCTTAAGAGACGGTTCTATAATAAAGGATGGGTATAACGAAGAGCTGGATAGATATCGCCTAGCCATGACCAAAGGAAAGAGTTGGCTAGCTGAACTTGAAAAAGAAGAAAGGGAACGAACAGGTATAAAAAATTTGAAGATCGGCTTTAATAAGGTTTTTGGATATTATATAGATGTTACAAGATCCTATTATAATCTGGTACCAGAGAATTATTTACGAAAACAAACATTGGCCAATTCAGAGAGGTATATAACTGAGGAACTAAAAGAGGTTGAAGACACTATTTTAGGTGCAGAAGAAAAGAGTATCGCGTTAGAGTATAAGTTATTCGTCGATATCCGTGACAAAATTGCCCAAGAGGTTGAACGAATTCAAAAAACTGCACATATCATATCTACCCTTGACACTATGTGGTCGTTGGCTAAAGTGGCTTTGGAGAATGGATATATTAGACCCCATATCGACGATGGTAATATAATAGATATTAAAGATGGAAGACACCCGGTAGTGGAAAAGACTTTGCCTCATGAGCTATTTGTACCTAATGATACCTATTTGGATAATGATGAAAACCGAATTGCCATTATAACAGGACCTAATATGGCAGGTAAAAGCACATACATGCGACAGGTGGCAATAAT
>JAWLDD010000187.1:0-5438 GCA_041686815.1 Candidatus Atribacteria bacterium
GGAAAATATATAGATTTAGCCAGCCTATATAGATTTTGATTTCCAATACTTTCATGCAACTTTATATTTCGATGATGCTTCTATAATAATTAAATAGTCAATCTACATGATTTTTATTGATTTGATTTCATTTTGGGTATATATATGGTAGGGTTTTATATGAAGACATGTAAAAGCGTAAAGATTTATTCTATAAATATAAACTATGTATTACATAGTGTGAAAATGTAAAATATATAGGGGGAAATAACATGATTCAGTGGTTAGCACAATTTACTCCTGTTACCCAGGCACTCATAGGTACATTGTTTACTTGGGGCGTTACTGCCCTTGGGGCTGCTTTAGTATTTTTCTTCAAGCGAATTGAAAAAAGTGTTTTAAACGGTATGTTGGGCTTTGCTGCCGGAGTAATGATAGCAGCTAGTTTTTGGTCACTACTTGCTCCTGGCATTGAAATGGCGGAAGAATTGGGACAATTGCCTTGGCTAACAGCTGCCATTGGTTTTCTATGCGGTGGAGCATTTCTATTTGGCGTAGATAAGTTGTTGCCTCATTTACATTCAGGACTAGATACCAATCAGGCAGAAGGCATAAAGACCAGTTGGCAGAGAAGCGTCCTTCTGGTATTGGCTATCACCCTCCACAATATCCCGGAAGGTCTGGCTGTGGGTGTAGCATTTGGCGCAGTTGCCTACGGGTTGCCATCAGCATCTCTAGCAGGTGCTGCTGCCTTAGCCATAGGAATAGGTCTGCAAAACTTTCCTGAAGGAGCAGCGGTATCCATACCCTTAAGGAGAGAAGGCATCTCTCGAAAGAAAGCCTTTTTATTAGGTCAGGCATCGGGAATAGTTGAGCCTATTTCAGGGGTTATAGGTGCACTGGCTGTGACATCTATGCGCCCTATTCTTCCCTATGCCCTATCCTTTGCAGCAGGAGCAATGATCTATGTAGTGGTAGAAGAGTTGATTCCAGAAGGAAGGCAGGGAGAGACAAAGAGGCATTCTGATATTACCACTATTGGATGTTTAGTAGGGTTTACAGTAATGATGATTCTAGACGTAGCACTGGGTTGATGTTTTGTTTCTTTATTCAAGGGAACAATAGAATCATACAAATAGATAGATGACAAAATCGGTTACAATACTTCAGAAACGGTTTATAAAGAACAAGTGATTAAAGTACAAAAGAAAGGTGATAAAGTTGGCACAAGTATTTGAAGCTATTTTACAAAGAAGAAGTATAAGAAAATACAAGAGCCAGGAGGTACCACAGGATAAGCTGAAGAAGGTGCTGGAAGCAGCGACATGGGCACCCTCCAACGGGAATAGTCAGCCATGGAGATTTGTAGTGACCAAAGGCGAGTATGTTGACAAGGTATGCAATATCTTTTATGAGTGGGCCAAGGACTATATCCCCAACGCTCCATATATTCCTAAGGAACAGGTACCGGGGATGCTAAAGTATGCCGAGAATTTTGGCGGAGCTCCCACTCATATAGTAGTAACCCATGAGATCTTCGAAGATGAGATCAAAACCAAAGAAGCCCTTATGGCAGCCAGCGCAGCAATCCAAAATCTATGCCTTTCAGCATGGGAAGAAGGCTTAGGCACAGTATGGATTGGTGGACATGTGATCTATTCCGAAGAAACCAGAGAAGTTCTGGGCCTAACCGACAATGAAGAGATTGTTGGAATTATACCCATAGGCTATCCAGACCAAGACCCGCCAGCACCAGAAAGAATTGATTGGGCACAAAAGACTAAGTGGTTGGGCTTTTAAAGCGAAGCTTGTGGTTTTGCTTCTTCCAGTAATATCTAAAATAAGGGTTGCCCTTTATTTTACTAGGATTGTTTTGATTTTCAGCCATGGTATCCAGGATGAGTTTTTCCTCTTGTTCCATGGCTTTTTTCATTATAGACTTTAGTTCATCCTTATCTACATCATCAAAATCTAGTTGACTTACCTCTCGGCTTAAATCCCTTTCAATTTCATCGCGCTTTTCAATATATGATTGAAGATTTTGAATTCTATTTTCTAGCACCATCCTGTGAAATTCTTCCCTGGTAAGCCAATAGTTAATGGCTAATTGCTCTTCCTTTTCTTCAAAGAAGAACTCTTCCTCATCCAGCATCCAATAGGGCTTAAAGAGAGATATGCAAGGAGTAGAACCGCCTGTTATCCAGTAAGTAGGCAGTTTGTCATGGATAGATGCTACATAGCTGCCCGTAGCATGATCACCGAACAAAAAGCCACCATGCATGCACACGCTTCTAAGGGAACTATGTATGAAAGGATTCTCTTCTACCCTACTCTCATGGGAGCGAAGAATGTTTTTCATGGTTTCAACGGTGATATTGCCCTTATTTTTCTCTAGTATAGTAGAGCTGATGGCTAGTCTATGTTTAGCACCGCTAAAATGGGTAAATATAGGCTCTGTATAGCAGCGGGCGAAATCAAAATCTTTTTCACTCTTGCACCATCCTTTATCAACTGCGTGTTTTATCACATCTGGATGGCATAGATCAAATTTGTTACCTATGGATAGGCAGTTGGATATGCTGCGCACATCCTTCACTTTTTCAGCAACCCAATACTTTCCGGCTGTTTCCAGTACCCAGGCGGAATCGCTATCTGCTATTAAGAAAGAGTTGTGGTAGGTAAATGGCTTTTCGTATCCGCAGTTTCCACCTTGACCATACTTTTCAAGGAGGTCTGTTATAAACATGAGAGCCTCTTTGCTGGTTTTGCATCTCTCCAAGGCCAGGCGAACCATGTCCATACCGATAAGTGCGTCCGCACCGTAGGATTCTTTGGTAAAGACGGCCTCGTTGCCAATGTTAAGGCCAAACTCATTAGCCCCCATCTCACAACCCCAGATCCAAGAGGGCTTTAGTAGAATGACTTCATAGGTATGGGGGACTTGATCAATCTCTATATAGGTACATTTTACCTTTGCATTTTCTCCATGATACTTTCTGGGAACTCTTATAAGTATATGGGGCTCATTGGGCTGACGATCGCTATTCTTTGCAAAGAGGGTAATGCCGTCCTTTGTAGAGTTGCCCAATGCTACCATGGTATCACACATAGCCATTCCTCCAATACATATTATTATGCAAATTTCTATTGTAAGGCAGTTTCACGCCATTTAAGGAGACAGGATGTCTTGAATGCCAACCTTGTTATAGTAATCGGTTTCCAATATCTTTGCGGAATAATAGAACTTCTTCTCGATTGCATCTAAGATGGTACTGATATACTCATCATCCACTTGCTCACCATCTGCTGGAAAGAACTCCTGCTTTAGGGCATCATATCGACCTTTGTCCGTAATGAAACTCCTGTTTAAGAATATAACCAGGGGCTCAGAATCAGATAAAATGTCCCTTCCCATGAGCAGTCTTGAATCGTATTCCAGGCCCATGATATTTGATAGGGTGGGGATTATATCCAAGCTAGAGCAGGGCTTATCGATGGTAACAGGTTCCATATCCTTAGTATAGAGGATAAAGGTGCTTTTATAAAGCTCAAAATTCTTCTCTACTACATGGCCAGCCAAATCATCTATTTCATGGTCTTCCAATCCATAGGGGTAGTGGTCTGCGCTAATGGCTATAAGGGTTTTGTCCGCTATCCCCGCCTGTTCCAGCTGCTCAAGCAGATGTTCCATTGCCCTGTCAAATTCAATTTGGGTTGCAATATAGGCCCTTCCTGCTTCGGTATAGGGCAAATCCTTAACCAGCTCCTTATTTTTCATTGCCATATGGTTGCCAAAGAAATTGTACTGCATATGCCCGCTGACCGTCATATAATAGGTATGAAAGGGCTGATCATCAATATACTCGGGAATGGTCTTCTCCATCATCTCTAGATCGGATCTGGGCCAAGCATTTGAAATCTTAAGCCCGTTGCCAATACCTTTGTATTCATATCCCATATTGGGATGAGATAGATGCCGATTATAGTAATCAAATTTATGGTTGTGATAGGCCATGGTCTTATAGCCAAGAGCTTTAAATTGATTGCCCATAGCGAATGGCAAGGATATATTGGCTGCTTTATAAAAGCTCCACACCTCTCTTTTAGGTAAGAGACCGATGCAGGCAACATACTCACCGTCCAATGTACTTACCTCCCAAATGGGATTGTAGAAGTTGGTGAATTTAAAGCCTTCATTGACCATCTTATACAGGGTTGGGGTTACATCCTTATGGACTGCATAGGGAGAAAAGCTCTCAGCTGTAATAAAGATGAGGTTATAATCCTTATATTTGCCGGTATACTCATTTTGAAATGTTGGGGTCAGATTGCTAAAGTACAGGTGCATATCCTTTACAGTTTCATCATCCTCTTCGGCTATTAGCCTATCAAAGTCTATATTCAAAATGTTTGGTTCTTTGACAGGCTGTTCTGGTACTTCGTCATCTTCATTCCCTTCTTCTATAGATGGAGAAGGTTCAGGAGGGGTAATGGGCTTATAGGTTTCTTGGACTTTATCTTCTCCAAAGCTGTCTTCTGCTAGTCCTTCCGCTTTAATACCTGGTAGCCAAGACAATAAAGGATAATCATTCTCAAAGATTAGTCTTTGGGCATCGAGACGCAAACCTGTAAGCAACCCCAATCTCTGAGTAGTCACAAGGGGATTGCCGGGACTGAAATATAGGTCATAGGGTGAATTGGGGCTTCTATCCCCAAAATAAATAGTACCTATGGCCAGAGCGTTGGAAATGACCAATAAGAACAATAATAAAAATACAAAGCCAAATCTAGGTCTTTGGCAGAATAGTATTCTATTGCGCAATATGGGGTATAGAATACACGGAATTAAGAACAACACTATCCACAGCCAGTTCTTTGATAGGACAACCAATATATCCTGCCAAAATTGAAATGCCTGGCCTCCCCTAGTTGCGGAATACACGGTGTAAAAGGTCTTGAAGAACTTATAATACACAAACTGGGAGCAAAATATTATGGCGGTTAACAACAGCAAAATAAAGGCTATTGCACCGCCATCCTTCCCGTTAAACAGGGTGGAGATTAAAAAGAATACAATGGCAAAGGATAAACCAAATAATAGAGGGAAAAACATGTTATCCATGGACAGAGGTTGTCCTATGGATAATTTTAATGCCAATTCGTAAAAACACAGGATAAGTATAAGATAAATTAGTAAGGATTTGGCCTTTAAGGCTTTAATCATGATATACCAACCTTCCATATTAAACTCTAGGTGGATCACAAGCTGTATATATTCTCTTAATATATTATCTAAATTAATTATATCACTGCAGTGCGTACAAATAAATAAGCATAATAAAGATATAAAACAAGTTTAACATATACTTAAGAGTTAAAAGTTCTAACCATAAATTGGATATGTAATAAGCTTGAAATATTATGTTAACTTTGGTAAATTTAATTTGAAAAATAAAATT
>JAWLDD010000188.1:0-5411 GCA_041686815.1 Candidatus Atribacteria bacterium
GTTCGAATCCAGCCTGGGGAGCCACCTTACATAAAAGCCTATCTAGCAAATCGCTAGATAGGCTTTTAAATTATTGTTGCTTCAAATAAAGGGACTAGCAATAGTTATTTAAGATTTATAAGCTTAGATCTATATATCAATAGTCAGCAGAGTTAATATCAAATTAATAGAATCAATATGTAATTAATAGAGTTAGTGCGGAATTAGTAGGATATATATCCAATATCATCAATCATCACTTTCCCCGGTCCATCTAAAAAATGTAAAACAATTTCGCTTATATTCTCATAATGAATATTATTATTTAGGCTTTTAATTTTATCTAGTTTTATCTCATACATATGGAATACTGGCTCTTCTTCCTCTTGATATTTTCCATTCTTCATTATTTGATCAAACCAAGGAAGTTTGGTATATTGGACTTTTACCCGTACCGGAACTGGCATATATTCATCTAGTGGTATTCGAACGGATTCCCCGGATTTAACTTTGAATTCCACTTCTACCTTGGGAGATGATTCTATTTCCGTCTCTAAATCTCTAGCCATATTTGCCATAGATAGAATAAAACTATCCGGCTCATTTCTTAGTGTATTAATATATCTATCTGAAATAAGGATCCTATAGATTCCCGCCTTGCTCCACTGTAAAACTGCTCCTGCATTTCCTTTGTTGTTTCGTCGCCTATCCTTTGCTGTCTCAATTTGCCATATGGAAAATCCGTCTGCATCTACAGTTATATCTTTTTCAAAATTCCTTTTATCGCTATTCTTATAGAATTCATTCATTGGTTTAAAGGTGCCATTTTCGTATCTGCTAAAATATAATGTTTCAGGTAACCATTGAAGTCCATATTGATAATTGTGAAATAGCCTTTCATAACGGGTATTATCTAGTAGAGTGGTTTCCAAGAATGCGGAGATATATACTTTTGTGATTTCTCTTTGTTGTTCACCATCCATGGTATCTCTATGATTGAGGAAAAGACCTCCAGGAATACTAATATCCTTTTTACCCCAATCAGTATTGAAATAGCTGTGATTAGCTTTGGCAAGATAAAGAGAAGATTTGAATTTTCTAGATCCATCCCGGAAACGTGTTCTTCCATATAGCCGATCACCTTGAAAGCTATTAACATCCGCATCTTGGGCACCATGGATTACTAAGTAGTTGGTCTCCCATAGATAAGGGAGTTTTCCATCTACAGCTTTGTCCGTAGGTGCTAATCCAATTACTGATTGGATTTTAAATCTATCTACACCTTCTAGGGAAGAATCATCGGCAAACCATTTTTTATAATCTACAGCCATAGCTGAGGCAAGTCCACCTCTTGAATGGCCAATTAAGGCTATTTTTTCAAAATCAACCTTTTCATAGAATGGTGTGCCTTCAGTATTGCTAAACTCTTCAATTTGCAGTAAATGATGTAATATTAACCAAGCGCGAAGCTCCATATCTTTTTTGGGAATTCCGGACCAGTTGGAATAGTTGAGAAAATTTTGATCCAGGGATATGGTAATAAAACCGCGACTTGCTAATAGCTCTCCTACATATCCATAGCCATTATCCGAAAAATATTCCATCTTGTGATTTCCATGAGTAATCAACACCATAGGAAATGGGCCGTCTCCATTAGGAAGCCATACACGGCCATTTAAAGGTAGTTCTTTCTCATTAAAGCCCCAGAAAAGCTCCCTTTTCCAGCACCAATCTTCTATATATGCGGAGGCATCCACTGTTTTAGAAATGAGAGCTACACCATCACCATACTCTTTTCGATGTTTATCCTTACCGCTTCCATATGTAAAATAGGTTACAGAAAAATCTCCTTCTTTAGCTGGGCTTTTTTCTGAAATAGGTATAACCCTTGCTTGGTCATATACTTCTGAAAAAGCAGGAACCACGCCTTTATGTAAATAAGGTGATTGGTAGATGAGAAGAAAAGAAATCATTGGTAACAGAATAACAGCTGCTTTTATTCTTAAGGATAATAGCCTATTCAATAATAGAATAAAAACTAAGCCAAAGATTATTGATAACAATAGAAAAGTGACAGCTATGATGATAGAAAATACCTTTCCTAGATTCCCTATAGATAAAACACAATAGATTAAGATGCTGGTAAATAGGGCACCTCCTGTGAAAACACGTGGTAAAGGTACATACAACAAAGATAAAATAAATGCAATTAATGAAGTACATATGATAAAAGCAATATAAGTCAATAGGAAATAGATGATGAAATCTACAAAAAAATTAATTCCTGTTGGATTGGCGATTGTAATTACAACTACAGTAAGGCTATTAGCAGCAGCTAGAGTTAGCAGTAGTAATCGCCATGGTTTTGTATCCAGTTCTGCTGTTTTCTTTCCTCGTTCTTTGAACCATGAAAATACTCTTCTAACAAATTGATTAGTGCTCATATATGCAACTTCTCCCTTTATCTATATAATAAACCTTGTAAAAAACACTCTTTTAGTAAAAGATATTACTGTTATGTCTGTTTATCCAATATTTATGCATTAGCATTATAAATCTTTTCACTAATGTATAGTATATACGACAAAGCAACCTAAAGTAAGTCTGTGATGAGTATTAAAAAGCCTATATAGCAAACTGCTAGATAGGCTTTTACCTTATCAAAATATTGTCCTTAAATAAATGGCCTAAGGGATACACTATCGAGAAGAAAGATAGTCTGTTGCGCACCGTCGCCACTGCTTCTATCGGTTATTCTAATTTGAAACTCTACAGTTACAGTGGTGACTCCTTCAGGCACAGGAACATCAGATACCTTTTGATGAAAATCAAATCCCGTACGAGACAAAGTAGCGCTACTATATAGGGTTTCTATATTAATTAAATCCGTTGGAGTTGTTCCATTGTAATAAACTCTAGCTCTAAAGGCAAGTTCATCAAAGTCATTACCAACTTGTAGAAAATTCGTGGCATAGCTAAGAACTAAGAAACAACCAGAATTTACTGCCACATTTTGAAATACCCGATCAAATTTATCTTGAATCTCATTAGTTACTAGTGAATTAAATGACAGGCTTCCAAGTCCCTCATGAGCAATTGCAGAATCACTAATTCTAATATTACTAGGAGCTTCTCCTACTGACCAATCAGCAAAAAGATTGAATACACCAAATGTTTCAAATCCACCATTTTTAACCAGTTCTCTAGGCAGACAAGGAGAACATTTTGCTATTTCTTTGATGCATGGTTCTTGGTCTTTTTTCTTATTCCTAATAATCAACTTTACTTCTTTGTCTCTAGGTTTTAAAAGTTTATTTGAAGTATATTCGTAATCCATGTTTAAAACCCTCCTAAGAATTATAAATTTACTCTTATCATGTTATATGTCGGGTCATATATCATAATATATAATATGTTTATATAATAGGAAGGTGACAAGGAGGAGTGGGTTCACTCCTCCATTCTCATGTTATCAACTATATTGCTATTATTGATTCTCCTTAAGGGGAAAAAGCCGGAGATAAGTGCAATAAACGTAGCGCCCGCTATTGACGCTAATATACTGTTCCAAGGAATTGTCCAGGAAAAATCCTGTATACCTTGAGTAACAAAAACATAGAGAAGGTAAGACAGTCCAGTTCCTATAATGCCTCCGTAAATTGAAGCTATGATGCCATAGAATAAAGCTTCCATGGATACCATTCTCTTAACACCATTTTGAGTCATGCCTATGGCTTTTAGCATGGATAGCTCTTTTTTTCTAAGGAGTAAGTTGGTGCTTATGGTATTTATAATATTTAAAGATCCTATGAGAGTTATTACTGCAACGAACCCATATAAGAAGATGCTTATAGTTGTAGCTGCGTTTCTTTCCTCTTGTGCTAGTTGAACTCTATCCATGTAGGTATATGCGGGATGCTTATCTACATAGCCTTTGAGATATTGCCTTATGGTCTCTAAACTATGATCTTTCTTACATTTTACAAGGAAAGATGGATTATAATTTGTACCTTCAATCCTTTCGTAGACCTCTTTGGTGGTTATCATAATAATTCCTTCGTTGAAGTTATATGGATCTTCTATAGGACTTGCTTCTAGTATTCCTAGTACTTTTACTTTTGTATAATCAAGGTTTTCTTCGGGAAAATTGGCTGTAACACTTATTTCATCACCTATCTCATAATCAACTATATCCATTATTTTGCCATTGGTGCCTTTTCCGTCATATACATGAGATGTCTGAACTATCAATACACCATTTTGGCTGTTTATGGCATCTATATCTATACTACCTTTTTTTAACAATGACTTAAATGCTTTAAGATTTTCTTGTTCATATCCGTATAAAAGATTATTATATAGCTCATAAACATCGCCCTTTTTATAGGTATCGGCAAAACGGCTGGTTTTGACAAATCCTTGGTCTATTTTGTTTTGCGGAACTGTTATTTGAGCACTATAGCGATGATAGTAGAAGACTGCATCAACGCTAGGCAGCTCTTTTAGGTCTCTGTATAGGGAGTCATCGAGATCCTCTCGTCCAAGGGAGCCGTTATGCCATATCATGAAGTCTCCCATTTCTTCGGAATGAGCATTGTTAGCTTTTAACATATAGGTCATAAAGCTAGAGAACACTATAAAGAGCACAATGCTTATTACCATAGAAAACACAGTAATTTTAAATCTCTTTCTGTTTCTCCTCAAGTTTTTATAGGCGATTTCACCTTCGATTCCTAATAGTTTTCTGGAAGAGGCAGATCTTTTTATTTTGTCAAAGGACTCTTTCTTCAAACTACCAGTATTTCTAACAGCATCTAGAGCAGGAATTCTACCTGCCTGTTTTGCTGGACCGAGAGCTGATAAAAATATGGTAATCAATCCTATGATAGCGCTTACTATAAAAACTAAAGGTGATACTACAATAGTCAGCCCTGAAAAAAGTTTAAAATTTAATTTATTGACAAAATACATTACTACTTGCATAGCAAAAACACCAGAGACAAGACCTATTGGAATACCTATAAGGCTTAATATCCATGCTTCTTTCAAAACAATATTTCTTATCTGGGCTGGGGAAGCTCCAACACAGCGAAGTATGCCAAACTGGGATATTCGCTCCAATACTGATATATGAAAAGCATTATAAATAACAGCTATTGTAGATACAATGATCAATATTATAATAAATATAAGTATGGATATAAGGCTATTATTTAAATCCATATTCAAGCTCTGGGCTGATAAGCGCAATAATCTCTCATTATACTCTATGTTATAATGGCGCTGACCGTCATCTTCTGTATATTGAGGTAGGTCTAGATTTTGAGCAATTTCTTTGGTCCTTTTGTGGATATCTTTTATAGAATCCATCTTTACATAAACATTATAATCTCCATCCGAAGCTAAGTTATTATTATCCAAAAAAGTGATAC
>JAWLDD010000189.1:0-5384 GCA_041686815.1 Candidatus Atribacteria bacterium
CAGATGGTGGACAGGATCATGGCCCTGCCTGAGAGGACAAGGATACAGCTGCTGGCTCCGGTGGTAAGAGGGCGCAAGGGCGAATACCAGAAGCTTATCAATGATGTGAGGAAAGGCGGCTTTGTACGCTTAAGGATTGATGGAGAAATCCTGGATATCAATGAGAAGATCAATCTGGATAAGAATAAAAAGCATAAAATCGAAGTGGTGGTTGATAGATTAATTATTAAAGAAGGAATCGAACAGAGGCTGGCTGATTCTCTCGAAACAGTGTTGAAATTAAGTGGTGGACTTGCTATTGTGGATGTTATTGACGGAGATGAGATGCTTTTCAGTGAGAATTATGCTTGTCCCGACTGTAATATAAGCATCGAAGAGCTAAGTCCCAGATTGTTTTCATTTAACAACCCCTATGGTGCTTGTGAAACCTGTAGTGGATTAGGATCCATGATGGAGATTGATCCTGATTTGGTTATCCCTAATAAAGAATTATCTTTGATGGAAGGTGCTCTAGTAGCGCCAGGCTGGAGTAATTTAAAGGAAGAGAGCATTGCACTGGCGTACTTTAGTGCACTCAGCCGTCATTACAACTTTGATTTAAATGTTCCTGTGAAGGAGTTGAGTAAGAAGGCCATCGATGTCATCCTTTATGGTACAAAGGGTGAAAAAATTACCATAGACTATAATAGAAATGATGGTTCAGGTTCCTTTAGAAGCTCCTTTGAGGGTGTAATTAACAACTTACAGAGGAGATATCGGGAAACTAGATCGGATTATAGCAGGGATTATATAGAAAGATTGATGAGTGAAAAAATATGTAATGCTTGTCATGGTGCGAGATTAAAGCCTGAGGTATTAGCGGTAACGGTAGGAGGAAAAAATATCTACGAAGTCACCAATATGTCCATCAAGGATATAAGGGACTTCATCGATAATTTGGAGCTTACACCTACTCAGGAGATGATAGGGCATCAAATCTTTAAAGAGATAAAATCCAGACTAGGTTTTCTTATAGATGTAGGGTTGGATTATCTAACTCTAGCTCGATCTGCTAGCAGCCTTTCCGGAGGAGAGGCTCAGCGTATCCGGTTAGCAACGCAGATTGGCTCTAGCTTGGTAGGTGTTTTGTATATACTTGATGAACCTAGTATTGGGCTTCATCAACGGGACAACGACAGGCTTATTAAGACCCTTAAAAACTTGAGAGATCTAGGCAACACGCTTATCGTAGTAGAGCATGATGAGGACACAATGCTAGCATCTGATTATGTAGTGGATATAGGTCCAGGAGCTGGTAGGCATGGAGGAGAGGTAGTAGCTATCGGAACTCCCAAGGAAATTATGGATAACGAAAAATCCATTACTGGTCAGTATTTGTCGGGCAAGAAAAGAATAGAGATACCAAAAACACGCCGAAAGCCAAATGGAAAATTCCTTGAAATAATAGGTGCCAAGGAAAATAATCTAAAGAACATTGATGTGAAGATACCTTTAGGTATAATAACCTGTGTTACGGGAGTATCAGGTTCGGGTAAGAGTACTTTAGTTAATGAAATACTATATAAAGCCTTGGCTAGAGAACTGAATCGTGCAAGGATAACGGCAGGCAATTATGATAAGATGCTTGGGCTTGAGCACTTGGATAAAGTAATTGACATCAACCAGGCACCTATTGGGAGGACTCCAAGATCAAATCCTGCCACCTATACTGGTGTCTTTGACAGTATTAGAGAAGTATTTGCCATGACAAATGAAGCCAGAGTTAGAGGGTACAAGATGGGCCGATTTAGCTTCAACGTCAAAGGCGGTAGATGCGAGGCCTGCCAAGGGGATGGAATTATTCGAATAGAAATGCATTTTCTGCCCGATGTCTACGTGCCCTGTGAAGTATGTAAGGGTAAGCGGTATAATCGGGAAACCTTGGAGGTACGCTATAAGGATAAGACCATCGCGGATATACTGGATATGACGGTAGAGGATGCTTCGGAGTTTTTCAAGAATATACCTAAAATCCATAGAAAACTACAGACTTTAAAGGATGTAGGGTTAGGATATATTAAGCTAGGCCAGCCTTCAACAACTCTATCAGGTGGTGAGGCGCAAAGGGTAAAGCTTGCAACTGAGCTAAGCAGGCGTAGTACAGGTAAGACCTTGTATATTTTAGATGAGCCTACCACTGGATTGCACATGGCAGATGTTCATATGCTGATAGAAGTTTTACAGAGGTTGGCTGATGGTGGAAACACCGTAGTGGTTATAGAACATAACCTGGATATCATTAAGGTTTCTGATTATATAATTGATTTAGGGCCAGAAGGTGGCGACAGAGGGGGCACGGTAGTCGGAGTTGGTAGCCCGGAGGAAATAGCAAGGATGGAAAACAGCTACACAGGACAGTTTATTAGGAGGGTGTTGGAAAGGGGATATTAGAGGATTGATATCATAAGCAATTAGAAGATATTAGCTAAGCTTAGAACCTCTTTATCGGCAAGGTCCTGAACCAGGAACCTAAGCTCTGCTATATCCGATAAGGCTTGTTCCTTTTCCCGTAGATTTACCATCTCATCGATTTTGTATATGATTTCATCGATATCATCGATATCATCGTGGTCTACAAGGAGCAGCCAGATCTTCTTGTGTTGTCCCCAGAGACGGCGGATACCTATTATTGTGGTGTCAGCATCATCCCAGGATTCTTCTATTATGGCTTTACGTAGCTTTTCAGCTTGGTCGGCTAGCTGCTTAGATGTTTTAGTAAGGTATGAGCTATTCCACCAGGCAAGTCCAAAAAATATGACTAGAGCGATAAGTACAGATATAAAAGTTCTCATTGAGCTCTCTCCTTTTGCTTTGCTATTATTTTTAGGTCACCTTGGGTATCTAAATAGGCAAAGAAAACCCCACGCCTATCCAGCCCTTGTTCTTTTACTTTTGAAAGCAGCCAACTAATTTCAAGACCAGCTTTCCTAAGGTTTTTATGCATGATGTGGCCATCCATAATCAAGGTTATGGGGATAGCTTCCGATTTTCCTTGCAGCCCTAGATCTTCTAGGGTTGCATTTTTTTTATCACCCTTTTGAAAGACCGAAAGATTTCCATTGGTTTCCAAAATAGCAAACTCTACGTCGTCTATATTGGCCACGTCTTTGCTCCTTAATTGTTCCAGGAGATCATTAAGGTTAATTCTTAATTGCTCAAGGTTCTTTTGTTGGATAACGCCATTTTCAATCAGGATACTGGGAGAACCGCATACTAGGGCTCTAAACCGCTCACTTTTTAAAGACAAAAAGGAAATGGTCACTTGAGCGAAAACCAGGGCAAATATAGGAACAAGACCTTTTACTAATGGTATGCCTACATCATCAGCAGGGATGCTGGCTAGCTCGGCTATCATTATTGCGATAACCAGTTCGAAAGGCTGCAACTCACCAACTTGCCGCTTTCCCATCACCCTAACTACCAGCACAACTATAGCATAAAGAATAAGGGATCTAAAAAAAACATTAAGCAACGGACATAACTCCTTCTTCACCCATTATATGTTACATAAAATCGGTATATATAAGGTATCTTGCCGTTACTTAATGTTTTTTATTCGTTTAGCGATGTTTACCAACTACGAGAGCTTCCGCCTCCACCGCTGGAACCACCGCCGCCTCTAAAACCACCACCGCCACCGGACCAGCTTCCACCACCCCAGTTTCCTCCACCTCTGGGTCCACCTCTTCGCCCGGTAAAGATAATGAACAATATAAAACGAAGTATTCGACCTCTAAAGAAGAATCCATCGAATAGCAGAAAACCTATAATAAAGAGAATCAGGAAAAGCCCATCATCGGATGATTCGGATTCGTAAAATTCATCATAGGAGTCCGGTGAATAAGGGGTTGCTTGATCCAAGTTACCTGGATCGAGATTGTATTCATTATAGATTTCCAATAGAATAGCTTTATAACCTTCCAATATTCCTGTTGCATAATCGCCGCTGGAGAAGTAAGGGAGCATATACTCATCCTGTATCCAACCGGTTTTGCTATCAGGAAGAGCTCCTTCCAAACCATATCCTACTTCAACACGGGACTTTCTGTCTTCAACCGCAAGGAGAATAAGCACTCCGTTGTTTTTATCCCTACTTCCAATACCCCACTCCCGAAGAATATTCAAGGAATATTCTTCTAAAGGAGTATCACCAATAGTATCCACTGTTACCACTACCACTTGGGCATCGGATAGCTTAGCCAGATTGATGCTTTGCTCCATAATATATTGCTTTGTTTGATTATCTAGGACATTGGCGAAATCATTTACATAAAAGTCCTGGGTATGAGAGGGTATAGATTCCTGTATCGCGCAAGCACTGATGGGTATAACAAGCATCAAAGCAACCAGTAAAAGGCATAATATCCTTTTCATTAATTCTTACTCCTTTTTAATCGCCAAAATCCACTTGTGGGACTTCATGAGCGCCTTCTTGAGCTTTGAAATACTCTACTTTTTCAAAACCAAAGATACTTGCCATAATATTGGTGGGGAAGCGCCTTATGGCTGTGTTATAACGGGTGGCTGCTTGGTTATAATCACGTCTGGCTACAGCGATTCTGTTCTCAGTACCTGCCAGGTTATCCGATAGCTGCCTAAAGTTGGCATCAGCTTTTAGTTCTGGATAGTTTTCTACCACGACTAATAGTCGGGATAGAGCACTGGTTAAGGCAGCATCGCCTTCAATCACCTGTTCTGTGCTAGATGCTCCTGCCAATCTAGCCCTAGCATCAGTCACGCTATTTATTACCTCTTCTTCGTGGGCGGCATACCCTTTTACAGTTTCTACTAGATTCGGGATGAGATCATTTCTTCGTTGCAGTTGATTATCAATTTCACTGAGCTTATTGTTTACGTCTTCGCTATAATCAACCAACCTATTATAGCCTCCGACGAAACTAAAAATAAGTATCAAAACTATGACTCCTACAACTATCCATGTGATTTTTTTACTATTCATCCAAAAGTCTCCTTTCAATAAAATTGTTGCAAACCCTATGCATAAGCATCTATAGCCTTCATACATAGTTTCATAAATGCCCTCTCAAACCGTATATTAGCTTCCTTGGTTCGCTTTTTAGGGTTAGAGATTCTACCGCCAGCTCTTCTTATTTTCTGGGAAACATACCTTTCCATCAACAACCTATCAATATTAGTTTTATCATAGATAAAACCATTATGATTGATTGCATAAGCTTGTTTGCCCAATGCCATGGAAGCTACGCCATAATCCTGAGTAACAATAATATCTCCCTTTTGAGCTTGGTTGATTAGGGCAAGGTCTACTGCATCCTTCCCTTGGGATACCGTAATAATTTGGGAATATCCATCTTCTAATATGTGGC
>JAWLDD010000190.1:0-5366 GCA_041686815.1 Candidatus Atribacteria bacterium
ATGAGAGTCAATTACAATTCCTACAACCCCAATCCTTTTTTTCAAACTAAGTACCTTCTTTCTAATAGATATATATTATAATTATATATTAACATAAGGGATTTTGACAACCAATATAGTTACATCATCCAACATATCACGATCTGACAGTAGAGTGTGATAGGCATCGGATAATCCCTGACAGATTTCTTGAGCCGAGTAGTTCTGCATACCCTTCAAGTATTCCATTATATTCTCTGTGGAGAATAGATCAGGCTGATTTCTATCGATTTCCCCTAAGCCATCACTATAGAAAATCAAAGTATCTCCCGGAGCTAAATAGGTGGTCTTGGTTTCATAACTAGGCCTAAAGAAAGGTCCAAATTTACATATGGGAAAGCCATCCAACTTGATGCAGGATGTATCGCCATTAGACTTTAGTATTATAGGATAGGTATTCATCCCTGCCGATGCATAGGTTAGCTTGCCAGTATCGATGTTGTAGATACCATAAAATAAAACTACATATATCTCCTCTGGAAAAGACATAGTGTTATACACATGATACAAGTTCGCTAATACCCCTCTAGGGGTTAGAATGCGATATTTATTCTCATCATAATCCACTCTAAACCTCATATTCTGATTAATAAAAACATTAACCATGGCAGCAGATACTCCATGTCCTGCAACATCTCCTATCACTATACCAATGTTTTGCTCATCCAAGCGAAATACGTTGTAAAAATCGCCACCCACCTGTTCACAGGGAAGATATTTGGCTGCAAACTCCATACCCGCTACCTTGGGAAATTCCGTTGTCATTAGTGCCATCTGAATATTCTTTGCATCTTTGAGATTTTTCATTAGCTTTTCATTGGCGCTTGTTATCTCCTTAGTCCTCTGCTTAACAGATTCTTCAAGGTCATCAACGTATCTGTTCAATTTCTTCTCCGCTGCTGATAGCTCCTTATATGGTTTCTTTATGTTAATAACAAATAATGCTTTAAAGAGAATAAAATATCCTATGAACTTATAGAAATGGCCTAAAAGGTTATAGGTATCATATACGCTGTCATACAAGGTAAAAGCCATCTCGCCTAAGCCATTGACGACAAAAGCTATTACTAATAGTGCATATTCCTTGCTTCTATTGCTTAGCACAAAACGTTTGCGATATATGGTTGCTGTAATAATAAGAATAGCTGAAACAAAATACTCAATCCCTATTTTCAGCGGTGTTATTCCCTTTTCCTCTATAAATAACGTTGAAAAATACATAGGGCGATATTCTATCAAAGCAATAATAAGAAAAGTTATACTAGCGGTAAGCACGGCTAGAACAGTCTGATTATTCTTTATTTTCTTTTGATCAGGGATCAAACTAGCTACAAACATACCAACAGACATAACCAGTCGAGCAACTATCCATAGGGCTGTAGCCTTAACAGGAGAAGATGGATTAAAAAAAGTTGGCATACCTTTATATGCAAAAGTATGAGCAGTATCTATAAATGCGACCGAAAGAAAGGTACAAGCTATTATTATCATTGACATTGAACTAGTCTGTTCAGCGGTATAATAAGATATGGCAAAGATACAGAACGCCATAACAACGGCAGAGAATTCTAATAATATATGCAAGGATAGAAATTTATCAGAAGATAGAACAAAGAAGGATCTGTCTTCATAATATTTTGCAATTCCAAAAATTACTATAGTAGCAACAAAGATACACAAAATGATAAACCAATCCTTAAGTTGTTTATCCTTGTTTAATCTATTTAATCTTCCTTTAAGTCCCCCCATAAAACACCCTTCACATAATTTTACAAGTTTTATATTTAGTATATTAACCTTATAATATCATAATGATGATGATAATACTATTTATCTTTCATTCTATAGGTGGATTTGCCTATTTGTCAATCCTTCTACTTTACCAATTCCATAACCTAAAGAAAAACTCTGCATCATACTATTAGCTATCAGTAGTTTTAATATTTCCCTCTCATCTGATCCCAATCCTACATCTCCTACACGCATATATTCCTGCGTTTTCTCAAAGGCTATTTGAAAGATAGCTTTTCTAGTACCTATGTATTGTTTGTCTAATTTCTGATTTCCTTCCTTAGTAAACTTCTTTATTAATTGACCTGTTTCCATAAACGTATCTCCTTCTATGCTTTCTATATTTGAATACTTTCCCTTATAATATTTTTTATTCAATATAGAAGCAAAATAAGGAATAAATGAAAAACATCAAATATATCTATATACATTAAGAACTGCCCCAAAGGGACGATTAAACGAAAGAAATTTGGATAGGTTCATCTGGGTAAACCAGATTGGACACCTGTAGACCTATCAATCTAACAGGTTTAGATAAAGGTACTCTATTGACCAATATTTCAGAAGATTGATTATAGATAATTTGCCATGAACTGATGGGATCTGGCAATGTTACGCTCCTTGTTATGGACTTAAAATCGTTGTACTTTATTTTTACCGTAATAGTGCGACATCTGATGCCCGTTCTACCCATTCTCTGTCCTATAGCTAAGGAAAATTCCTTTAGATAGTTTCTCAACATATTTATATTTTCGGTATCCTCTTTTAATGTGGTCTCCTCACCCATGCTTTTTATTTCTTGGTGAGGCTGGACTGCGCTATTATCGATTCCTTGACATAGCTGTATTAACTCATGTGCTCTTCTACCCCAGCTTTTTAGTAAAAACTCCCTATCATATTGAAGTAAATCTCTGACAGTAAAAATGCCAATGTTATTTAGTTCTTTCTCAGTCTTCTCGCCTACTCCCCATATCTTACGGATGGGAAGTTCAGGCAAAATCGCTTTCGCTGCATCAGGAGTGATGACTGTATAACCATCTGGTTTTTTCATATCTGATGCCATCTTGGCTATAAATTTATTA
This sequence comes from Candidatus Atribacteria bacterium, assembly GCA_041686815.1. GTDB lineage: Bacteria > Bacillota > Clostridia > Caldicoprobacterales > UBA3941 > JAWLDD01. The sequence goes on from JAWLDD010000190.1 coordinate 2,913, forward strand.
TATGAAACTCCTACCGAAGCGGTTAAGTGAGTGTTCTTAAAGATATCTTCCTTTATCCTTTTGCCTATCTCTACAGTATCTCCTTTAGAGATCTCTAGAAAAGCTTCGTCTATGGAAATTGGCTCGATTATAGACGTGTAAGCCTTAAAAATAGAATGGATTTGACTTGACACCTCTTTATATTTTTTCATATTAACAGGCAAAAATATGGCATCTGGGCACAATTCTGCAGCACGCTTACAAGACATGGCTGAATGAATACCGAATTTCCTTGCTTCATAGGATGCTGTGCTAACAACCCCTCTTCCATTGGGATCTCCACCCACCACTATTGGCTTTTCTCTATACTGAGGATTATCCCTTTGCTCAACAGATGCAAAAAAAGCGTCCATATCAACATGAATAATATTAAGTCTTGACACTACACATCCCTCATAAACCAAAATTACAATATAAGCTTAGTCTTCTTTGAAATTGCTCTCAATCAAGCGGGTAAGATCATACATAGCCTCTACTTCATCCGGTCCTACAATTTTTATAGTGAATTCTGTGCCGCCAAAGATACCAAGGGCTAGTATTGATAGAAGACTTTTTCCATTACCCACCTTATCTCCCTTAATTAGTCGAATTTCTGATTTGTACGAACTAGCAACTTTGGTAAACTTAGCAGCCGGTCGAGCATGTAGACCTGTTTCATTGTTAATTACGAACTGTTTTTCTATCATCTATTCCCTTTCCCCCATACAAAATGATGTAAACTTATATTATTATGGAATATCCACAACCCATGTTATAAGTATAATATCGTAAAAACTAAATCTTGTCTACTACCCTAAAAATGAAGTTCGAAACACCTTTTTTTCAACAGGAGTCTATTGACATTGTGAGAACATGTAATTGCAAAAATGCCATCCTTGTTCCAGATGGCATTTTTGCAGTTTAACTTGTAAGAATATTATATATATACACTTAAAAATGAATTGCCCAACCTTCGGCTTCCCTGGCTGCCTCCATAATAGCCTCTGTAAGGGTAGGATGAGCGTGTATCATGGTTGCAATATCTTCAGGTAGTAGCTCTCCCCATTTTGCTAGGAGCAACTCATGTATAAGTTCGGTAGCCTCTGCTCCAACTATATGACCTCCTATTATTTCATGGGTAGTGGGATCAAATAGTATCTTTACCATGCCCTCCGCTCTATCTATGGCTACAGCCTTACCAGCACCCCTATATGGAAATGAAGCCTTTTTGAAGTTCAGACCTAGCTCTTTAGCCCTCTCTTCGGTATATCCGAAACTGGCAATTTGTGGTTCGCAGTAGACAGCGCTAGGTATAGCGCTTGGATCGATTTTAGGTTCTGGATTGCGTCCTGCTATATATTCAGCTACTATTTCCCCCTCTTTGGATGCAACATGAGCAAGTAAAGGCGAGTTGACAATATCTCCAATAGCGAATACGTTTGATACCTTTGTCTGGTAGTAATCTCCTACAGGGACAAACCCTCTGTCGGTCTCTATTTCTAAATTTTCAAGACCAATTCCTTCAGTGTTTGGCTTACGTCCAACTGCTACTAAAATTTTATCTACTTCATGCTGGGATTGGTCGCCCTTTATATTTTCTAAGGTTACTACAATTCTACCATTGTCTTGTTTGTCCATGGATAAGGCTTTTGTACTGGTATAGAATTTGATACCCCGCTTTTGAAGAGCTTTATATAGAATTTCTACTGTTTCCTTATCCTCAAGGGGTAGTATAGTGTCCATCATCTCCACTACATGTACTTCTACACCAAAAGCATTCAAGATATGAGCAAACTCTATACCTATAGCTCCTGCCCCTAAGATAAGAATATCCTTGGGCAATTGCTCCATCATTAAGGCTCCAGTAGAAGACAAAACCCTGTCCTCATCTATAGTAAAGCCATGTATTTGTCTTGGGCTGGAACCAGTAGCAATTATTATATTCTTGGCTGTATACCTTTTATCATCATCTACTCGCACCTGGTTGGGCGACTCAATAAATCCCTTGCCCATGATCAGCTCTACATTGTTTTTCTTTAGGAGGTATTGTACCCCTCTAGCCAACATCTCTGCGGCTTTTCTAGATTTTTTGTGTACCTTTTTATAGTCAAATCCACTATCGTCAACCTTTATACCCATATCCATTAGTAAATTCTTGCTTCTAAAAATCTCTGCTTGGCTTATTAATGCTTTCGACGGTATACATCCCACATTCAAACATACTCCGCCTGGTTTATCCTTCTCAATAACAGCTGTCTTTAAACCTAACTGGGATGCACGAATTGCAGCTACATATCCACCTGGTCCTGAACCAATTACCAATAGATCATAATCATATTTCATAACCATATAATCTTATCTCCTTATATCCTTATTGATGTTATCTGCTTTGAGTATAGCACTAACTAGTATAAGGGGTTAATATAGAGCTCTAAT
>JAWLDD010000191.1:0-5365 GCA_041686815.1 Candidatus Atribacteria bacterium
ATTCTGCAAAATGGTACTCGGGTCTATAGAATAATGTATAATGGTAGTGTAAAATTATAGTAGGGTTTAGATAAAATCAAATAAATTGAAAAGAATGTGACATCCTGCTAATATATTAATTGGAAATAGCATACATACCTTAGAACAACAAAATGAAAGAGGAGAGATATTAATGGTTGAATCTATCAAGAAGTACATGAAGGTCGGACTGATACACTTTATGGCTTACCCCGATACTATGAAGGGGGAAGGTCCAATTGAGGAAACCATAAGGAAAATAGCCATAGACGACTATTTTGATGCAGTAGAAATTACATGGATAAAAGATCCAAAGGTTAGGAATAATGTCAAGAAAATTTTGGATACCTCCCATATGACAGTAGCTTTCGGTGGACAACCTATGCTATTGACTACGGGAAAGAATATAAATGATCTAGATGAAGCTAAACGCATGGATACATGCGAACATTTAAAGAAAGGTATAGATGAAGCTTATGAAATGGGAGCTACAGGCTTTGCCTTTCTATCAGGGAGATATGAAGAGGCCACAAAGGAAGAGTCCTATCAAGCCTTAATTAGATCAACTAAGGAATTATGTACCTATGCTAAATCCAAAGGGGATATGAAAATTGCCCTAGAGGTCTTTGACTATGATATAGACAAAAAATCCATTATTGGCCCGGTGGCGTTAGCCAAGAGGTTTGCAGAGGAAATAACCAGGGATCATGACAACTTTGGGCTTTTAGTAGACTTATCCCATATCCCAATGCTTCATGAAACCATTGAGGAGAGTCTGGTCCCAATTAAGGACTATATTATCCATGCGCATATGGGTAATACGGTCATCAAGGATCCAAGCCTTGAGGCATACGGTGATATGCATCCCCGCTTTGGCTTCCCAAACAGCGAAAATGATGTGGACGAGCTGGTTGAATATCTAAGAACGCTTATGGATATCGGTTTTATAAGTGAAGAAAAACGACCTATTGTCAGCTTTGAGGTCAAGCCTTGGAAAGATGAAGATCCGGATGTAGTCATCGCAAATGCAAAGAGAACATTGAACCTTGCTTGGGCAAGAGTTTAAATTTAACTCGATACGACCCCTGTGTTTTGCAGGGGTCATATTTTTATCAATTTAGAACTCATAAGGCTGGTAAGCCATGGGTATACCGCAGCCCCTGGCTATGAGTTCGTCGATGGAAACCAGATCATCTTTGCTGACCTGAGTATATGAAGTTTTGCCTAGAGCCCTGATTCCATCTGCGATTTCCAGACGACATGCTTCAAGGAAGTTGTTGAGGCTCTCCGCTCCTTTTTTTATATCAAAATAGCGGGAATAATGAGTATTGTACCATATCAAGCTAGTAGGAGGTTCAAAGGGCAAAGGTTTATTTAACTGGGGATGGGAGACGGCAAATAGAGCTATGGATCCCATATAACATGCATCAGCGCCCAAAGCCCGGATCTTTAATACATCCCCTGGTGTTCGGATTTTGCCCGATGCTATGAGGGATACCTGGTCGGCATAGCCATTTTTTTTGATCCACTCTGCAGCACGATGTATGGCGAAGACTGTAGGGATACCGAAATCATCTTGAAAGATGGGGGGTGAACCCTTGGTGGCAGCTTCGGCACCATCAACCGTAATAAAATCCACGCCGCTCTTGCACAGGTATTCTAGATCCTTCTCTAGGTATTTTCCCGCTCCTATTTTAGCGCCGATTGGAACACCTCCAGTTATATTTCTCAGTTTTTCTACCAATATGGGCAGATCCTCGGGAGATTGTACTTCAGGCTGCTTGGAATGAGCAACTATGTCCTGGCCTTTAGATATACCAAAATCCTTGCGCAGCTGCCTATCTACCAGCTCACTCTTAACTACATGACCAGCACCGGCATATCCTCCCTGGCCGAACTGAATCTCTACAGCATCGCAGCGTCTGAGTATCTCAGGAGTTTTTCCATAATGCCCACGATTATATTGATAAATAAAGATACCAGCCTCAGCCCTTTCTTCAGGCAAAAAAGGGCCTTCGCCACTATTGGTAGCTGTACCTGCCATATTAGCACCTCTGGCAAGAGCTAGCTTAACCTTTTTGCTAAGGGCTACACCATATGCCATGGGAGCTATCATAATGGGTATCTTTATGGTAAAGGGTTTAATGGCCACCTTGCCTATGGTGACCTGGGTATCAATCTCTGTAAGGGTGTCAGTTGGCATGGTATGTAATTGACTTATATTGAACTTCAAACTGTCCAAGCTAGGGAATTTTAATGGTGAACCCATGGGTCTTTCCAGCATTTTTGGTTCAGTGGCCCGAAGGTTGGTCTCTATAGCTACTTGGGGACTCATCCTTACAGTAGAGGAGATTAGCTCCCATAGATTTTCGTCATATAAATCTTTGCTAATAATATTATAGAAGTTGTCATTTATTTTATTTACAATGGTACGAGCAATCAACCTAACGCTAGCTGCACCTGCTATAGCAGCTCCAGCACCGATTAGGGCTATGACCTTCAAGGTTTTTTTATCTATATTCGAATTGATTTTCAAAGCATTTCTCCTTCCAAACATCTAGTATAGTATATGGCTAAATCCAGGACAATATCAGACAATAAGTCTATAATGACAAGAACAGGTATCTCAGAAACAGTAAAATATTCTTAAGGTATAGTATATGAAAAGAAATATATATCATTCAGTTTTCGATACAAAAATATTAGACTGTTAAAAAGTTCTGGAAATATCTAGATGATAGTTATATAATTGAGCCATTGGGTTATATATTAGGATTATTGACCGTTTGATTAAATGAAGAAGCGCAAATACAATTGTCTATTCTAGGAGTCAAAGGGGGATTTAGATTGATAAAGGTGAAGGATTTAGCCAAAAGCTATGGCCAAAGGCAAGCCCTGAAGGGTATATCATTCAATGTGGAAGACGGAGAGATCTTTGGGTTTCTAGGGCCTAACGGCGCTGGGAAGACCACAACGCTGAAAATTTTGACTGGGCAATTGACTGCTGATGCAGGTGAGGCAAAGATAATGGATATGGATGCAATGAAAAAGGCTAGGGAGCTGCATTCCTATATAGGAGTGGTTCCTGAGGAGGCCAATCTATACGAAAGGCTAACCATAGGGCAGAACTTGGAGCTTTTTTGCAGACTATATGGATGTGATACCAAGTCGACTGATTATTACCTTAATCAGGTGGGCTTAGCAAAAGATAAAAATGTTCCTGTTAAGAAGTTATCCAAGGGTATGAAGCAAAAGGTGCTACTTATCCGAGCCCTTTTACACAGACCCAGAATCCTATTTCTTGATGAACCTACATCTGGTCTTGATCCGGCGTCAGCAGATACCATACATGAGATGCTTTTAAGGCTAAACAGCGAAGGTATGACCATTTTGCTTACATCTCACAATATGGAGGAAGTAGATAAGTTGTGCCATAGAGTAGCATTTTTAAACCAAGGTGAAATAGTGGAAGAGGGCAGTCCTCAAGAGTTAAAACTGGAGTATTCCAACAAGCGTATAAGAGTGCTAATAGATGAAGGTCAAGGTACGGTTTCCAAAGAGTTGGACTTGAACGGAGAACAATCTGCAAAAATCCTGTCCCAGTGGATGGCCCAGGGTATGGTTCGATCTATTCATTCCTGTGAGCCTTCGCTGGCGGATATATTTGTAAAGGTAACGGGGAGGGAGTTTTCATGACTTTATCCATCAAGAGAATTGGAGCTATTTTTATTAAAGAGCTACATGATTTCAAGACCAATATAAACATTTTGATAATGTATGTTATTCCTATATTGTTGGCATATATCTATGATAATCTGATTCCAGGGATGCCTGAAGGGTTTGCCCTATCTTTCGGACTGTTGTTTCTGGTGGTTATGGTAGGGATGTATGTGCCATCCATGATGATAGCCGAGGAAAAGGAAAAGAAGACCTTAGGGGTATTACTCCTTTCGCCTGCCACTCCAGCTGAGATTTTTATAGGAAAAGGGTTACTAACCTTTATAAGTGTTATAGTTAGCTCTATAATCCTATTGTCCATTTCCAGTGGGAATGGTTTTGCCCATCTGGATGTAGTTCTTGTAGGAGGAATACTGACCACTATCTTCTGTATTCTGGTAGGGATAATAGTGGGCTTATTATCCAAGAACCAGATGGCTACCGGGGTAGTAGGCACACCTATATACATGGCATTGCTGCTCATACCAATGCTGGGTAGCATGGGGTCTTCGACACTTGAAAAGGTAGCCAAGATTTTTCCCACCTATTACTTCAATGATATGCTATATTTGGCCCTTAGCGGTCTTGAAGGTGAGAAAACCTTATTGGATATGATGCCGCAGGTGGGTATATTGTTAGGTAGCATAGTTGTTGCCTTTGGGCTGCTGGTATTGGTTTATAAGAAGAAGGGGTTGGAATGATACTTTAATATTATGTAGAATTGGATGTGTGTTAATCTTATGAAATATGACAGTATTAGACGGGCTAGATTTATTAGCAGACCCAATCGGTTTATAGCAAATGTAGAGTTGGATGGGAAAATAGAAGTGGTACACGTAAAAAATACAGGGCGATGTAAAGAGATTTTTGTTGAGGATACAACCGTTATATTGGAGGAGACGGCAAATCCTAATAGGAAAACCCGATATTCGGTTATCGGAGGGTATAAAGATGGACTCCTAATAAACACCGATTCTCAGGTACCCAACGCTGTAGTATATGATGCTATCTTGGAAAATAAGGTGAAGGAAATACAAAATGTTAGCCATATCAAAAGGGAGGTAACCTTTGGCAATTCACGATTTGACATATATTTCGAAAACGAACATCAAAGAGGATTTATAGAGGTTAAAGGTGTAACCTTAGAGCATGGAGGCATATGTAAATTTCCCGATGCACCAACCCAAAGAGGGGCTAAGCATGTTTATGAGATGATAGAAGCAGTAAAGCAGGGGTATAAGGGATATATCTTTTTCCTAGTCCAGATGGAGGGTATGAGATATTTTACACCTAATGATGAAACTGACCCGGAATTCGGAGAGGCACTGAGGCTTGCCCAAAGTGAGGGTGTAGAGATATTGGTATATGACAGTGCTGTCAAAGAGGATGAGATCGTTATAAGTAAGAAACTTCCCTATATACTTTGATTATTTCTTTTGTTCTTTTACACCATGTGAGTGTACCACAATAAATATCTTTAGTAATTTCAACAATGGTGCTATAATATGAAATATACTATGAAATATACTATAAGTAAAAGGAAGAAGTATCTAGTTGAAATTGATTGAAGGGAAGAAAATAGGATGGAACCTAAGCTTTCTAAAATATTGAAACTTATTGTTTCTTTTAC
>JAWLDD010000192.1:0-5327 GCA_041686815.1 Candidatus Atribacteria bacterium
CCCAGTTTTATGTTAACTGTATCATCAGCTTCTTTCATACCCTGAGCAAGAACTTCAGCCATCCTTCTCGTACCATCCCACATGGTATCATATACTATGGTTATTTGATTCTCCTGGTAGGCTTCCGCCCATTTCTTATATTGCTCTACAATTTGAAGAGGATCTTTTCTCCAAATAATGCCATGGCTTGGGCATATCATATCCACAGGGATATCGAGTTTAATCAATTCATCGATCTTTCTACTTACCAGCATACTGAAAGGGTTTAAGATGTTAGCATAATACTTGATAGCTTCCCCGTATAGCTCACTAGGGTCTACCAAATCATTATACATATTTTCCGATGCATAATGTTGACCAAAAGCATCATTGCTAAATAGAATATTATCATTTGTCATATATGTAAACATACTATCAGGCCAGTGCAACATTCTAGCTTCTACAAAGATCAGATCATTTTGGCCAATATTTAGGGTATCTCCTGTCTTTAAAGGGATAAAATTCCAATCTTCATGGTAATGGCCTTTTATTGATTTAATCCCATTGGCGGAACAATAGATGGGTGTATCTGGAATCTCCCGCAAAAGTTCTGGAAGAGCACCACTATGATCTATCTCCGCATGATTTACGATGATATAATCGATGTCATTTAAATCTATTTCCTTCTTCAAATTTTCTACAAATTCCTTGGCAAAGGGCTTCCATACCGTATCGATCAAAACCACTTTCTCATCCCTGATTAAATATGAATTGTAGCTGGATCCTCTGTGTACAGAGTATTCATATCCATGGAAATTTCTCAATTCCCAATCTATTTTGCCTACCCAAGTTACTTTGTCGTTGATAATGAAACTCATGACATTATCCTCCTTAACTTAATTTTAGCTATATTTATTATATTAGTATTTTAAACTAATATAAAACTTATAGGTCCACCTGAGCTTTTAGGTTTTCTAAATCATTAATCCTTATAGAAGAACGATGAAAATCTATAAGCCCTTCATCTCTCATCCTGCACATTTCCCTTGACAGAGATGGTCTAGGTATATTCAAAAAATCAGCCAATTCGTTCCGATTTAATGAAAGTGTAAACATGGCTTTACCATTATGTTTATATTGTTCCAACAAATAATGACTAATTTTCCCTCTTATATTCCTTATGGATAGATACTCCATCTTCCTGTTAAGCATTAGTGCTTTCTGCGAGAGAATTTTTAGCAAATTCATAATCAAAAGCTGGTGGCTATTGCACAATTTTTCACATTGAGATACAATTGCAGTAGGAGAAATAAAAATAACTGTACAAGGCTCTTGAGCAATAACAGTAGCAGGCCATTTTCCTTTTCCGGAAAAGGCCACCATCTCTCCAAACAGCTCACCGGCTTTTAATAATGAGATTATTACTCGGTTTCCAGCAGCATTCTCCTTTACTACCATAGCTTCACCACTAAGGATTATCCCAATTCCTATGAAATTGCTTCCTGCTAAGGCAATAAATTCATCCTTATTATATTTTATTACCCTAGGTTTTATACATTCTAACATGATATTAAGCTGTCTTTCGTCCATCCCATAAAATAAAGGACTTTTTAACATTATATTAAGCCACTGTTTATACATTGGTTAACTCCTCTCCCTGTAACATATGTTACCGATTGTCTGGTTCAATTATACTAAAATACCAATATAAATGCAATGATACTGCAGAATTTTAAGGAGGATTTTCGATGGCTAGTAAAATAATGAGCATTGATGAAGAAAAATGTATTGGTTGTGGGCTTTGTGTAAACGTGTGTCAGGAAAGCGCTATAGCCTTGGTGGATGGTAAAGCCAAGTTGATAAGTGAATCCCTTTGTGATGGTCTTGGTAATTGTCTACCTGAATGCCCAACGGGTGCAATAACTTTAGTGGATCGTGAAGACTCCACATCACTACCCCAGAATTTAGGATGTGGGTGTCCAGGCAGTAGTGCCAAGACTATAGACCGTAAAAGAGACATTAATACAGATACCCATACGCCTTCATTGTCCATTGGCTCACATCTAAATCAATGGCCATGCCAAATACAACTTGTTCCAGTAAATGCTCCCTATTTTGATGGGGCAAAGCTTCTGGTTGCTGCTGACTGCACAGCATTTGCCTATGGAAATATTCATAATGATTTTATGAAGGATAAGATTACCATTATAGGATGTCCTAAACTAGATGATGTTGACTATTCCACAAAACTTACTCAAATACTAAAGCTAAACGATATAAAGAGCATCACAGTTTTGCGTATGTCGGTGCCTTGTTGTGGTGGGTTATCCTATGCAGTTCAAAAAGCTTTAATGGAGAGCGGTAAAATGATACCTTGGCAAATTGTTACTATAGGGGTGGACGGTAGCATTGTCGACCAATAAATTATTCCATATTGTCACTAGAAATCGTTGAAAGCCGGTATTTCAAAATTCTTAATTGCTATACCGGCTTGTAAATTTAAGTCAGTACCTTATGATGCTTTAAAATTATAGATTGGCCTTATAACATCCAATATATCTGCTGTGTCCTTGATATTCTCCACAATCTCTTCCATTGGTTTGTATGCCACAGGGGCTTCGTCAATAGTAGATTTATTTACCGAGGTTGTATAAATTCCCTTCATTGATTCCCTGAATTCTTCGAGGCTAACCTCCTGTCGCGCTTGAGTTCTACTCATTACTCTGCCTGCCCCATGAGGTGCTGAGTAGTTCCATTCCTTGTTTCCTTTACCTACACAAATAAGGCTTCCATCCCTCATGTTAATAGGAATCAATACTTTTTCGCTTTTTTTTGCTGATATAGCTCCTTTTCTAAGTATCATATCATCAAGGTTTATATAATTGTGGATAGTAGTAAATTGATAGTCAACCTTTATATCCATTTTATCTATAATCTCATTGACAATAGCTTTACGATTATATATGGCATATCTCTGCACAATATTCATATCATTTAAGTAATCATCAAAATCTTCTCCTTCCAGATATGCCAATTGCTTATTTATTTTTACGGATTTGTTCCTTAACTTCTGGTAAGCTACCTTTTGATAATGATCCGCTACCTGTTTTCCTAGGTGTCTGCTGCCTGAATGCACCGTAAGATATAGGAAGCCATCACCATCCTTATTTACTTCTATAAAATGGTTGCCTCCTCCTAAGGTTCCTATACTTAATTTTGCCCTATTCAAATCTAAATGATCTTTAGATACTAAACTATTAAAATCTATGTACTCAACATATTCATGAGCGTTTTGTCTTATGTTAAAACCAGAAGGAATAAAATTGTATATAACTCTATCCAATTTTTCCAAATCTAAGGTTTTATTTTTAAGCTTTATGGTTTCAATACCACAACCAATATCTACTCCTACCAGGTTTGGAACTATCTTATCATGTATGGTCATGGTAGTACCAATGGTACATCCCAGTCCTTCATGAACATCGGGCATAATCCTTATAGTGCTACCTTCTATAAACTCTTGGTCACATAATTCTCTTATCTGCTCTACTGCGCCTTTATCAATATTACTCGTATATACTATAGCTGTGTTAAATTTTCCTTTGATCACTATCATTAAAATGTCACCTCTTAAAATACTAATTAATGTCTAAATCATGGGTTTAAAAAACCCGGCAAAATCACTGTTGCGACATTGTCGGGTTTCTTATTTAACACTTTATTAAGTAATTCCTATTCTGTAGCAAAATTATCAAAATATCCTTGAACCAATACCACCGGGGTCCCCTTGTCTCCGCTACCGCTGACTAAATCACATAGACTTCCCAATAAATCAGTAATTTGTCTTGGTGTCGTTCCTAAAGATTCAGCTTTGCCCACTAAGTTATCGCCTTTATTCTTTATTCTAGTTTTTATCAAAGTAGTCATATCTTCTCGAGCCATATCCTCTGTTTGGCTATCGGCGATGTACTTAAGCTTTATCTCATTAGGTGTGCCTTCCAGTCCTGGTGTATATCCTGGGGATACTACCGGATCAGCCAATTCCCATATCTTACCTATTGGATCTTTAAAGGCACCATCACCGTATACCAAAACTTCAATATGCTTTCCAGTCCTATCTTTTATAGCTTTTTGAATGTCCATTACTACTTTATTACAATCACGTGGGAACAGTTTGATGCTAGTATCTGTAGCCATATTGGATCCCAATAAACCGTATTCAGCATTATAGCCTCCTGAAATAGGTTCAGTCAATATATCATCCAAACATAATACCTTGTCAGCACCTGCCTTAAGTAGTATATCTTTGATTCTAAATCTATCATGAATATTGGCTACAAGGATTTCCTTTGAAAACTTGAGAGCTGCTTTGGGGTCATTGGATAGATAGATTTTGATATTATTATTAACCCCAAGATTTTTATAAAGGTCCACATAGTCAATTCCAGTAAAAGGATGGCAAACACTTTCACCAAACAGATCCCTATACTTATCTTCAGTGAGAAAGTCTACATAGGGATTAACTCCTTTTTCATACATCTCATCTACGTTCATTAAATGGTTCCCAAGCTCATCAGATGGATAGTTTAAGATGACATGTATTTTTTTGCCGGTCATGGCTATGCCCTTTAAGATTAGAGAGAATCTATTTCTGCTTAGTATTGGGAAGAGCAAACAAATATCCCCAGCAAACAATCGGTTTATATCCATTGTTATATCTTGAATTGGGATAAAATTTCCTTGAGCTCGGGCAACAAGAGACTCAGTGATTCCAAGAACATCCTTGTCCTTAAGGGTATAATTTTCATTGTCCATGGACTTCAGAACAGAATCAACTACAATTTTAACTAAATCGTCTCCTTCTCTAATGATGGGAGTTATAATCCCTCTTGCTGTAGTGCCTACTGTTCGTACCATATATATTCCTCACTCTCTAAAAGGTTTGCGAAACAAACAAAAGCTTCAACTATATGGAAAATTTCTTCAAGAAGCCTTTGTTCTGATGCTGAATTAATAGCAATACATTGCTGTCTTATACATTTGCGTGTCTATTATACCATAAGCCGTAAAAACTGTACAGTTAATTCAAATTTCTGCCATAACACAGTATTATCTATACACATTAACCTAGTTTACAACATATTATTTATTAGGTTAATATGGATTTCTACATATGATAATGTAACCTAAATTGTTAGGTATTAGTACAAGTAAATCAAAAGAGTTAAGAAGGTGTTATGGTTTATGGCCAATTATATTAATCTTCCATATAAAAAAACCTCAATAAGGAAAGTACTCTTCTCCCTGTTGTCGGATAGCTATGAGTCAAATAATGCTGGAGAAACCGA
>JAWLDD010000193.1:0-5318 GCA_041686815.1 Candidatus Atribacteria bacterium
GAATATGTTGGAAACTAGTTCCTCGGAATTTAAAGAGGGATATGAAAACGAATGACATTAAGGTTTCCCTGACATAGAAGAAATGGTATAATAAAACAAAAGCTTTGAATGGATGATTGTTAATGACAAAGACATTTTGGACCGTTGGTGGACAAGGAGAAATCGAAATTATCATCAATCGTTCCAGGTTTATAGGACGGGTATTTCCTATAGAAGATGAAGATGATGCGCTTTTATATCTAGAACAGATTCGCGAAAAATATCCCGATGCCACTCATCATTGTTATGCCTATGTGTTAGGTCGCGGCAGTAATATACAGCGATTTAACGATGATGGAGAGCCGGGAGGAACAGCAGGAATGCCCATATTGCAAGTTATTTTGCAGCAGGAAATAGAGAATGTACTTGTAGTGGTTACTCGATATTTTGGTGGCATTAAGCTAGGAGCTGGGGGTCTGGTTCGAGCTTATTCCAAAGCAGCAGCAGAAGCTTTGCAAAAAGCTGGAAAAGTAGAGATGACTATAAGCAATCAAGTTACCATATCGGTAGACTACGGGCTATGGGGTAACCTTGAATATTTTTTGAGACAACAAGGTATTCCTATTTTAGGTGTAGATTATCAAGAGAATGTTACAGTTAAGGTTATAACTTGGATGGAATGGCAAAACTTTGCCAATATGATTATAGAACTGACCAATGGTAAAGCCAACTGTCAGTTTTTAGACCAAGTATATTATTCTTGGCCTAAGTCAGGATGAATCCTTTTTATATAGGTAGGTGCTAATTTTGAATATAGGATCTGAAAGAATAGCCATTTTTACCGGGCATTTTGGCAGCGGTAAGACAGAGATGGCTATTAACTATAGCATTGCCTCAGCTAGAGGAGGCAATAAAACTATTATAGTGGATTTGGACATAGTCAATCCCTTTTTTCGTACCACTGAAAAGAAAGATATATTGGAAAGCCAGGGCATCAAGGTGATATCGCCGGTTTTTGCTGGAACTGGTATGGATATTCCTTCTCTTCCGCCACAGATATATTCGGTATTTCAAAGCAAAGAATATAAAGTCATTTTTGACGTAGGTGGAGATGATTTAGGGGCAACCGCTTTAGGTAGGTTTTACCCCTATTTTGTTGAAGAAATATACAATATGTACTATGTTATTAACGTTCATAGACCACTGTCTGGAAATAAACAGGACATCATAGATATGTTAAGATCTATAGAGTTTCGCTCCAGATTGGATGTTACCTATCTTGTAAATAACTCCAATATATCTCACGAAACCACAATTTGTGATATAATGAAGGGACAACCTATTGTGGAAGAGGTATCTAAAGAACTAAATATCCCTATAGCTTATATCTCAGGGATGCCTGAGATACTTAGGTTGCTTCCGGCGGAACTTGGAGCAAAGGCTTTTCCGCTGGATATATTTATGCGTCAGCTATGGGACCTATAGTATATTTTATGTCATTACACCTAAGAATAAGGTGTCAATACTATGTATGATTATACTTCATACAGGCAATTTGTATCAGTAAAAATTTAGTTTCTAACATAAAGACTGGGGGTTCAATTATGGCAAAGGTGACTTTTAATGAAGAGCTTTGTAAGGGCTGTGAACTGTGTACAACTGTTTGTCCTAAAAACATAGTGATCATGAATAAGCAGAGTATCAACTCTAAAGGATATCATCCCGCAACGGTTGAAGAAATGGACAAGTGCATAGGATGTGCCTTTTGCGCAAGAATTTGTCCAGATGTGGTTATAGAAGTAGAATAATAGACACTAGTAAGGGATTTGGAGGGTTTAATGTATGGCAAAGGTATTGATGAAAGGTAATGAAGCTATAGCGGAAGCGGCCATCCAAGCAGGTTGTCGTTATTTTTTTGGATATCCTATTACTCCGCAAAATGAAATTCCTGCTTATATGGCCAAGATGCTTCCCAAAGTTGGAGGATGCTTTCTTCAAGCAGAGAGCGAAGTTTCCGCTATAAATATGGTGTACGGAGCAGCCGGAGCAGGTGCTAGGGTTATGACTTCATCTTCCAGCCCGGGCATCAGCCTAAAACAGGAAGGGATATCATATATGGTTGGAGCAGAGCTTCCTTGTTTAATTGTAAATATTGTTAGAGGTGGCCCAGGCCTGGGTGGAATTCAACCAGCCCAATCAGATTATTTTCAAGCTGTTAAAGGCGGAGGTCATGGAGATTATCATATGGTGGTGCTAGCTCCATCTAGTATTCAGGAAACGGTAGACTTAGTCACCGACGGTTTTGATATAGCAGATAAGTATCGTAATCCTGTTATGATACTGGGAGATGGAATGCTGGGACAAATGATGGAACCTGTAGAGTTTAGGGAAAAGGAAACCATATTGCCAGAAAAACCTTGGGCAACTACAGGAAACAAGGATGGTAAGCCAAGGAATATTATCAATTCACTGTTCATAGATCCTCAAAGCTTGGAAGATCACGTATTAAAGTTATACAAAAAGTACGCAGAAATGGAGAAGAATGAGGTAAGGGTAGAGTGCTACAATTGTGAAGATGCCGAGATCATAATTGCTGCCTATGGCACTACAGCCAGGATTGTAAAGAATGTAATTCAAATGGCTGCACAGCAGGATATAAAGGTAGGCCTTATACGTCCCATCACTCTTTGGCCTTTTCCAACTGATACCTTTAAGAAGTGGGCCAATGTCGATCATGTGAAATCATTCCTTAGCGTAGAGATGAGCATGGGTCAAATGGTAGAAGATGTGCGACTTAGCGTAGATGGTGTCAAGCCCGTTCATTTCTATGGAAGAACCGGTGGCATGGTTCCAACGCCAAAAGCTATCTTAGAGGAGATCAAGAAAATAAGGGAGGGTATATAGATATGGCTAAGGTATTTGAAAAGCCCAAAGCATTAACAGACAAACCTTTCCATTATTGCCCTGGTTGTACCCACGGTATAGTACATCGCTTGGTAGCCGAGGCTATAGATGAGTTAGGTATTAGGGAAAAAACAATAGGAGTAGCTCCGGTTGGTTGTGCAGTTTTTGCCTATGATTATTTTAATTGCGATATGCATGAAGCAGCTCATGGCCGGGCACCAGCAGTAGCTACAGGCATAAAGAGAGTTCTACCCGATAATGTTGTATTTACTTATCAAGGGGATGGAGATTTGGCATCTATTGGTGCAGCTGAAATAGTCCATGCTGCAAATCGTGGTGAAAAGATTACAACTATATTTATAAATAATGCTATATATGGAATGACCGGCGGACAGATGGCACCTACTTCCCTCTTGGGACAAGTAACAACCACTTCACCCTATGGCAGAAGCGCCGAGAAAGAAGGTCATCCCATAAGAATGAGTGAGATGTTGGCCACTCTAGAGGGTGTTGCATATATTGAGAGGGTATCTGTCCATGATATAAAGAATATCACTAAGGCAAAGAAAGCAATTAAAAAGGCTTTTGAAGTTCAACTTGCTGGAAAAGGTTTTGCTTTGGTTGAGGTACTGTCTACTTGTCCTACCAACTGGGGAATGACCCCTATCGAAGCCTTAAAATGGCTAGAGGAAAATATGATTCCTTATTATCCCTTAGGGGTTAAAAAGGAGGTAGAGTAATATGGCTCAGGAAGTTATAATTTCAGGATTTGGTGGCCAAGGAGTTATGTCCATGGGGCAACTGCTGACATATGCAGGGATGTTGGAAGGAAAGAACGTTTCCTGGCTCCCATCCTATGGCCCCGAAATGCGAGGAGGTACTGCCAATTGCAGCGTAATTATTACCGACGAGATGGTTGGCTCACCCATTGTCACCGAGGCTACAGCGGTTATAGCCATGAACTTACCCTCCCTGGAGAAATTTGAAAGGTCAGTATTACCTGGGGGAGTACTTATAGTCAATAGCTCCTTGATAGACAGCAAAGTCAAGAGAGAAGATATAGATGTTTGTTATATACCTGCCAATGAGATCGCTGACGAATTGGGAAATTCACGAGTAGCCAATATGGTAATGCTAGGTGCATACTTAGGCAAAACCAAAGCAGTATCATCGGATTCCATCATTGAATCTTTGAGGAAAGTTTTGGGACCATCTAAGGAGCATTTGATACCCGTAAACCAACAAGCCCTGAAAAGAGGAGCTCAATTGATCAATACCAAAGAAATAAGTAGACAAATATTGTAGATGGTAAAAGCAACTCTTGTGGTGCAAACCCTATTTGAGTTGCTTTTATCATCAAGTCGTAGAATTATCAACCTTGAATTAACACGTGCCTTATAGTATTATAAATCTGAAATGTATAAATTGTTATCTAAAGTTATACCAATAAAATTAAACCGCTTTTATATGGCATATTATACCAATTACAATATTAGAGAAAAACTATATATCATAGCAACCGTTTATTTATAAAAGAGAATAGCTAACAATAGTAATAGCGCAAGGAGGGAATATGGAAAAGTCAAATAATCTTGAAAGATTAAAAATTCCCGTTTTTTGGCGATTTATTATTATGTATTTACTTATATCTGGATTAGTAGTGGCAGCCCTAATGCCTATTTACTGCAAGGCTATAGAATTATCTAAAGCTAGCTATCTTAGAGATGCTGAATACGCATTAAAGTTAAGCAGTGTTAACATGCAAAAAACAATGGAAGAGATATACCAACTGCCTTTTAAAATGGACGACTCTCCCTATTATGTGAATCTAAAGCTTATACATGGTGATAAATTACCTCATGATAGCTATTCAAAACTCTATATGGCACAAAAATACTTTACGAAACAGATGACTACTTTAGAAAATGTTGAGGAGGTATTCTTATACTTATCTAACAATACTGTTGTATTTGGAAAGGAAAGAATCTTTGATTCAATCCATGATTATTTGAATTTTGATTTAGTTTATCAAAAATATAGTCCTAGTGATATAATACAATGGATGACAACCATAGAAGGGCGCACAAAAATCCTGCCTGCTACATTAGTTGCTTTGCATAATGATTTGCCCAAGAAATTTTTAACTATCGTTATGAGTCGGCAGACCGATAGCTCTATTGTAGGCGTTCTTTTATCTGAGGATGCACTGTTAAGACACTTTAATGTACAAAACTTGCCGAAAGATAGCTTCTTATATATCACAAATGAAGAAGGTAAGTTCTTGTATAATTATCAATACAATAAGATTCCGTTGGAAAAAGGAGTAACTAGAACTGAATATGATGGAGAACTATATTCCGTGCTTAGTACATATATTTCATTTCCCCCGTGCAATATAGTACTCGGTATACCTGATTATTACTTTGAAGAACTTC
>JAWLDD010000194.1:0-5288 GCA_041686815.1 Candidatus Atribacteria bacterium
CAGTAAGTGAATACTCAACTTTAGGCGGAACCACAGGATATACTTCTCGAGAAACGATGAGATCTTCTTCTAACTCACGAAGCTGACTCACAAGCATTCTTTGAGTGATTGCAGGGATAAGCGCTTTTAATTCGCCAAATCTTTTTGTTCCCTCTTTGCCCAGGTGCCATATAATCAACATTTTCCATTTACCGCCAATAATAGACAATGTTAATTCTTTTTCACAATTAAATGACTTTTCACGAATAGGACCCATTTGATATACCTCCTTATAATTATGTACCATACATAACAGTATGGTTTTTACACCATATATAAAAATATGTTTCCTTACAATTGAATTGTTTATAGCTATATAAGCGATAGGTTTTCATCATACTAAAAAGATGCTCATGCGGCTGTGAAAGCGGTAATTGATCCCCTTCAGTAGCCAAATAAAACCTACACAACTGCTTTTCTGCCAATTAAAAGGTTAGATATTCTCTAATTAACCTAAACAAACACCCTGTTGTAATTGACTTACAGGGTGCGCAGCTAGGGATATGAAAGGGGTTAAGTTCCTTAACCTTCTTTAAAGGAAACGTTTTCATTTTTACAGTCCAAACAAGTTCCATGAATCTCAAATAAATGTTGTGTTATATGGAATCGCGATTTTTTCCGGGCATACTGCTCTATCTCTTCTAGCTTGGGATAGTATAAATCATGTAACTGTCCGCAAGAATCACAGACTACATGATAATGAAAAGCTGTCGTCCATTCATAACGACTTGAAGATTGGCCATAAGTAAGTTCATTAATAATTCCATATTTTTTCAAACATTTCAAATTATTATATACAGTAGTATGCGGAAGGGTTGGAAACTGATCTTTTATTGAATTATATATTTCATCTGCTGTTGGATGGGCTTTAGTATTGGATAAATACTCCATAATTGCTTTTCGTTGCGGTGTCATTCTTGACCCATTTTTTTTTAAAAGCGCAAGACCTTCCTTTACACGATGTTGAGTCATTTTCAACACCTCATTACTCTTATTTTAAAATTATTATGATAGAGTAGAAAAGACCATCATAATGATGATCTTTTCATTTTTTTATTCAATTTTATCAATTGCTTTATTTTAAGAACTAATTTTAAGATTGAACTGGAACTTGTAAATTAAGAGCTTTTGCAATACGCTCACCATATTCTGGATCTGCTTTATAGAAATGACCAATTTGGCGAAGTTTAATTTCATCGCTTTCAACTGGCGCCATTGCCCCGGCAATATTCTCAACTAAACGAGCACGTTCCTCTTCACTCATAAGACGATATAGATCTCCTGCTTGTGTGTAGTGATCGTCATGACTATAAGCATGCGTGCCAGCTTCACCAGACACTTCAAATGGTGTTACATTGTCTGCAGGTGATTCAGTTGCACCACCTAGGCTATTTGGTTCGTAATATACGGAAGAACTGCCGCCATTTTTATCAAAGCGCATTTGTCCATCACGTTGATTATTATTCACTTCATTAGCCGGTCGGTTAATTGGCAATGCTTGATGGTTTGCTCCTACACGGTAGCGATGTGCATCATGGTAAGCAAATAAACGACCTTGCAACATTTTGTCCGGAGATGCTTCGATACCCGGTACGAATGTGCCTGGTGAGAAAGTTGCTTGTTCCACTTCTGCAAAATAGTTTTCAGGATTGCGATCCAGCACCATACGGCCTACTTCGATTAATGGATAATCTTTTTGTGACCATACTTTGGTTACATCAAATGGGTCCCATTTGTATGTATTCGCATCTTCAAGTGGCATAATTTGAACAGATAGTTTCCATGAAGGGAAGTTACCGCTCTCAATAGCATGGAACAACTCTTCTGTATGATAATCTGGATTTTCACCTGCAAGTTGTGCAGCTACTTTCGTATCAAGGTTTTGTACACCTTGCTCTGTTCTGAAGTGGTATTTTACCCAAACGCCTTCGCCTTTTTCATTTACCCATTTAAATGTGTGGCTTCCATATCCATGCATCGTACGGAATGATGCAGGAATACCGCGATCAGACATCAAAATAGTTACTTGATGTAAAGACTCAGGAGACAATGACCAGAAATCCCATACAGCATTTGGATTTTTCAAATGCGTTTGCGGATGACGCTTTTGTGTGTGAATGAAGTCAGGGAATTTAATCGCATCACGAATAAAGAAGACAGGTGTGTTGTTCCCAACTAAATCGTAATTTCCTTCTTCTGTATAAAATTTAACAGAAAAACCACGCGGGTCACGTACCGTATCTGCAGATCCTAGCTCACCAGCCACTGTTGAGAAACGAATAAACATAGGTGTGCGTTTTCCAACTTCTGATAAAAAGGCTGCTTTTGTGTATTTTGTAAGATCATTTGTTACTTCGAAATAACCATGAGCACCTGCACCTTTTGCATGCACAACACGTTCAGGAACACGTTCTCTATTAAAGTGCGCCAATTTTTCTATAAGATGTACATCTTGAATCAAAGTAGGTCCACGCGAACCAGCTGTCATAGAATTTTGATTATCTCCAACTGGAGCACCCCAATTGGTTGTAAGTTTGTTATTATTCGTACTCAATAGATTCACCTCATCGCAGAATTATCGTAATTTTTAGACTACCATTAATTTTAGCAGTTATCATGAAAAAATCAATAGTATTTAGTATTAAATAATATTGATTCTTTAAATAGATTAGTTATACAGACATATTCTCTTTCTTCGTTTTTTCTCATACATCTGCGTTGATACGATACAGTAATAACCAAGTGTTCTAGAGTAAATGGTGCTTTATAAGGGCGTGCAGGATTAGGTTCTTTTTTACGCGGCATTTCACATTAGAAGCAGTTTTGTCGCATTCAATATTCGACAAAACTTAAGGAACTAGAGCGAGTAAACGTCATTTAAGAATGCTAAAATAAAAAGTGAGTAAAGTATAATTCATAAAAAAATCAATAGTATTTAAAGTTAAATACTATTGATTCTTTATATAAACTAGTTATACAGATATATTTTCTTTATTCATTTCCTCTTGAGTCATATTAGCAAATTGTTCTTCTGGCGCATCCGCGTTGATCCGATGTCTTGCCCATACGTAGTAATAACCAATCGCTACAGCGAAAATGGCGATGTTAATGAAGAAGAATCTAATATCACTGAACATGGATGAAAACAAAGCGAGTACACTGAGAATAATACAGACGATAGGCGCTACCGGATAAAATGGTGCTTTATAAGGACGCGCAAGATTTGGTTCTTTTTTACGTAGCATGATGAGTGAAATATTCATCATAATATAAGAAACCAATGCCCCAAACGTGGCGATTAAAATTAATTTATTTGGATCAAACATCAAAACAAAGATGAATCCTAACACACCTGGAACAACAACCGCCATATATGGTGTACGGCGTGTTTTATGCAAACGAGACAAGAAGCTAGGTAAATAACCTGATCTTGACAAAGAGAAAACTTGGCGAGAATAAGCTAAAATCGCGCCTGCTAAACTTGAAAGCATTCCAAACAATCCAACGATAGCGAGTCCATCAACTAACCATAAATTTTCACTAATACCTGTAGAAATAGCGTAAGAGAGAGGGTTTGCCTCTGGAGACGTACCTGCAGCTCCTCCAAGCCCGACTGTAACTGTAACAACAAGGAAAGCAAGGATGATAAGCGTAATAATTGCTGCCATAATTCCTCTAGGTAAATCCTTGACCGGATTACGGCATTCTTCTGCTAACATCGGTAACATTTCCATACAAATGTAGAGCCACATTGCGTAAGGAAGAGCTGCCCAAACGCCGCCAATTCCTCCTGGAATCAAACTTCCTCCGCCAAACAAGTTTTCTGTTTGAACATGTGGGATACCATAAATAGCAAAGACAATTAACATCGCAACAGCAATAGTGACAAGGGCCATTTCAACGGTTGCAAATTCTTTAACACCTAAAATGTGGAGAGCAAAGAAAAAGACGTATAGCACGGCTGCAGCGACAATAGGATTAATGGCTGGTATAAGGAAATTAACATAATAACCTGCGCCTGACGTAAAAACAGCTGTTCCTACAGCGAATTCTAGTGCAACACCTACACCGGTAAGATAGCCTCCTAACGGTCCCATCGCTCTTCTTGCAAAAGCGTAACCACCGCCTGCATGGGGCATGATCGTCGCTAATTCTGCCAGTGAAAAACATAATGTCATATACAAAATACCAATAATAGCCGTAGCGATTAACATTCCGACAAAGCCTGATTCAGCAAGTCCGTAGTTCCATCCAAAATAAGAACCTGAAATAACGATCCCTACTCCCAAGCCCCATAAATGGAGTGGTGTTAACACTTTTTTTAATTCTAAATTTTCGGTACTCACTCAAAAACCCCTTTTCCGTTTAATTTAGTAAACAAGCTGTATATAAATACCAATCCTCTTTTATATAAAAGAGAGATTCCTAATCGTCGAATTAGGAATCTCTATAGGATCCTGCTTATTCATCATTTATAAGCCTTGTAGATAATTTTTTGCTTTTCAACAAATTTGTTACGGATTAAAAACAGCGATTTGACTAGTAACAATGATAATACCAACTGCGGCAGCAACCGCAACATATGGTAAGACGCCAGCTTTCTTTTTATAATGCGTTGCATCTAGCTCATCGCCCGCAGCATTCTCCGGGAATTGCCCTTTATCAGTAACATAATGTCTGTAAAGAAACACGGGAATAATAAATAGGGAAACGACTAAACCAGATATAAGCGTGCCTGGTCCCCAAACGATAGCACCCAGTCCTAAGAAGGCAACATTTACAAAAGCTAGTACTGCGTTTACTCCTATAAGCCATGATGGCACTTTAAATGGACGTGGCCAGTTTGGACGGTCCATCCGGTGGATCCATCCAGAACTTAAATTGAAAAAGTTCAAGATGATATAGTTTACATTTGAAATCGCAAGGATAAATGTGTAGTCGGACAACGAAAGCAAGATGACATTGAAGACTAGGTTCGTCCACATTGCTCCACTAGGTGCTCCGTTTTTATTAACACGAGACATGAATTTTGGAAGCCATCCATCCACAGACCCTTTATATAAAGTACGGGATGAACCACCCATTGAAGTCATGATAGACAAGATTGTAGACAGGATAAGCAATAGAACAATAATTGTTCCTATTACGACACCGCCGCCTACCATTGTAGCCATTGCTGTACCGACTCCCATTCCACTTGCAATATCAGGATCAAGTAATCCTGCAAGTCCTAAAGCGTTTTGGAAAGA
>JAWLDD010000195.1:0-5260 GCA_041686815.1 Candidatus Atribacteria bacterium
CGGGTGAAAACCCAAAAGCATTTATGAAAGGTTTGTCAAGGGTGGCGGGGAACAAACAAAAAACCTAATTTTTTGTCCAAACTATTGACATAGGTCCATAAAGACTTGGTTGTTTGCTATTGCTAGAAACAAATGGTATGGGTATTTACGGAAAAAGAAACACGCTATCGGTTTCGATAGTTTAGCAGAAAGATATTTATATGAGGGAGAAAATCTTGAAAAGTCTTTTATCAATAAAGCTATTGCTAATAAAATTATGATGTTTTTAAAGGATGAAGATGAGAAGAAAAGAGGGATAGTGCTTATGCGAATTGAAGGTTATTCCTTTTATGAAATAGCTATGAAATATAACATCTCAGAGAGTTCGGCTAGGGTAATAGATTATCGTACTAAGAAGAAAATCAGGAAAATGTTAGAAAAGGAGGGTTTGAGCAATGACTAAAATTTCTTGTGAGGTGTGTCTCGATCTAATACCATTGGTAAAAGATAATGTTGCAAGTGAAGATAGCAAAAAACTGGTATTGGAACACATTCGTCAATGCGAACATTGTAAAAATGAATTTGAAAATGAATATGATACCCTTCCGAAAATGAATGACAAACGGGTGCTACAAAAAATTAAAAAGCGAATATTTTTGGTAGCCCTCGCAACAGTTATTATTGGTACCTTAATTGGTGTTGGCCTTACTGAAGGTCCAGGAATGTTCTATAACATTATTATTATGCCACTTGTTGGGGGAATTGCTTATTTTGCTCTAAATAGAAAATCATTTTATTTTCCCATCACGCTATTTATTCTTTCATACATCTGGACTTTAATTAATTATATTTTTGATAGTTCTTACCTTAAGGATAGCATCTTAGACCTATTGTTTGCTCCTATATTTTTAAGCTGTATTTACAGTGGGCTTGCTTTATTAGGTATCATCATCGC
Source organism: Candidatus Atribacteria bacterium (assembly GCA_041686815.1). Lineage (GTDB taxonomy): Bacteria > Bacillota > Clostridia > Caldicoprobacterales > UBA3941 > JAWLDD01. Next base: position 935 of record JAWLDD010000195.1, read on the forward strand.
GTTTTTACTTAGATTCGCATTTAGAAAAGAGGTAGAGTATGAAAAAGATAATTAAAATCATTGCAGGAGTAACAGCAATTATTCTAATCAGCTTATTGCTTTACGTTGCCAATGGCTTACTAGGGAATCCTGTTTCAAAGGCTCTCGCCGAACAAAGTGCGTCAAGATACATTGAACAAAACTACCCCAACATGGATTTAAAGGTTGAAAGGGTCAATTACAGTTTTAAGACAGGGACATATTTTGCTTTAGTCAAATCACAAACCAGCATTGATACTCACTTTGACATAAATATTTCACTGACAGGTAAAATTCTTCGTGATTCATATGAAAATTACGTTTTAAGTGGTTGGAACACTTGGCAGCGCATAGATACGGAGTATCGTACAATGGTTGATAAAGTATTTAGGGCTCCTGATTTCCCATATGTTAGCCATATTGATTTTGGTTCTTTAAAAATAAAAGAAGCTGACAAAGAGATTGGATCTATTAGGCCAGTTTATGGGCTGGTTATGGAAGACTTGGAACTTGATAAAAGATATGATATTAAAGAATTAGCAAAAACAGCAGGTCATATTACTATTTATATACAAAGTGAAGAAGTTAACATAAAAAAGGCAAGTGAAGTTTTACTAGATCTGAAAAAGATTTTTGATAAAGAAGATATCCCTTTTTATGCTATAGATTTCGTATTGGAAAAACCTCGTAAGGATGATGGTACACCAAACGAAGATAGGGCAGAACTTCAGGTCAATGATTTCCTATATAGAGATATTTATGATGAAGGTCTCGAGGAAAGGTTTACAAGAGCAGTTAAGGAACTCCAGGAATATTATGAGAAAGAAGATGCCAAATACAAAGAACTAAACCAGAACTGAAAGAACTAAAATCCAATTAGTCCGAAGCAGGTTTCACAGCCAAATCAGCAGGAAGAAATGTAATTATGAAAGAAGGTATATTCCGTAAAAGGGACCAGCTTGGCGGTTGCCTAGGGAGGTAGTGTAGAATGATCCAAAACGCCCTAATGTCTATTGCCTGTATAATATTATAGATTATTTTTTCAAAAGTCTTGAAATTAAATTCCTAATCATTTAAGCTTGATATGTACACGACATCCTCCGCTTAATGTTCTCCGGTAAGTTGTATTATACGGATTTGGTTAGTCTTATTATAGCTCATATATTATTCTGAGTAGGGGGGCAAACAATTGAAAACTATAACCTTAAACGGCAAATGGAACCTTTATTTTAATCTGGAATCCGGTAATATGCCATCAACAATCGAGGAAGTCAAAGAACTGAACTGGCGTCGGATTGATGCCATTGTACCAGGTAACGTTGAATTGGATCTGCAAAGGGCAGGCATTGAAGAAGATCCTTTCTATAGCCAAAATCTATATAACTTCAGGAAATATGAATTTTATCAGTGGTGGTTCGAAAGGGAGTTTATAGTGCCCCAGGATTTCCAAGGGAAGGATGTACTGCTGCGGCTAAAAGGCTTAAACACCTTTGGCACTGTATGGATTAATGGGGAAATAGCAGGGCAAGTGTCTAATATGCTTATAGAGCACGAGCTAGATATAACAAGCTTAGTAAATATCGGCGCGAAAAACCACATCGCAATCAGAATAGAATCTGCTATAAACAAAGTAAGGGATAAGGAATTCCCGGTGAACGTTACCAGTGCAGGCCATATAGATGAGATGGTATGGCTGAGGATGCCTCCTCACTCCTTTGGATGGGATATCGCTCCACGACTTTTATCAGCTGGAATATGGCGGGATATAGACATTGTGGCAAGGGAGAAGACGTATATACAAGAAGTATACTACGCCACGAGAGATCTAAACGAGAATAAAGCAGAGCTATTGGTTAAATATAGATTCAAGACCGACAAGTACATATTGGATGACTTTTCAGTAAGAGTTATAGGAAAATGTGATGATAGCATATTTGAAGGTTCATATAAAACCAAGTTTTGCTCCGATGAAGCAGTTCTGGAGATAGCCAATCCTAAATTGTGGTGGCCAAAAGGGTATGGTAAACAACACCTTTATGATATAGAGTTTCAGCTACTATATAAGGGAGAAGTAGTGGATATATATAATAGCAGAATTGGCATCCGTCTTTTTGAGATTGAAACGGAATACAACTCTGATATAGACAATAACCAGTTTAAAATATGGGTAAATGGAACGCCTATTATGGCTAAGGGAACTAATTGGGTTCCGCTGGATGCCCTACATAGTAGAGATAAGGAAAGATTGAAGAAAGCTCATGATATGCTTGATGACTTGGGGTGCAATATTGTACGTTGCTGGGGTGGAAATGTATATGAGGATCATGACTTTTTCGATCTATGTGATGAAAGGGGCATCATGGTCTGGAAGGACTTCACCTTAGCTTGCGGCATCTATCCACAAAATGATGAATTCTGCAGCATAATTGAAAATGAAGCTGTATCCATAGTCAAAAAATTAAGGAATCATCCTTCACTCCTCCTGTGGGCGGGGGATAATGAAGTAGATGGCATGTATTACTGGAATAAATATCATCTGCCTACAGCACGTTATAACAGAATATCCAGGGAGATACTTCCTAGAGTAGTGGGTAGCCATGATCCATTTAGGATCTTTATACCGTCATCACCGTATATTCCAGATCATATATCAGGCGATTTATCGGTTCCAGAGCAGCACAACTGGGGACCCAGGGATTATTTCAAAGGAGATTTTTATAAACATTCTACTGCGCATTTTATCAGCGAAATAGGATATCATGGATGCCCTGCGGTATCTTCCATAAAAAAATTCATACCTTCTGATAAGTTGTGGCCTTATATGAACAATGATGATTGGGATACCCATAATACCGACTATATAAAGACCGAGAAGAGAGGTTATAACCGTAATAAGCTCATGGCTGACCAAGTGGAGATCATGTTTGGTTATGTTCCTGATAATCTGGAAGAGTTTGCGTTGGCATCGCAAATTAGCCAAGCAGAAGCTAAGAAATTTTTTTTTGAAATGGTAAGATTACAAAAATGGAGGAAAACAGGGATTATATGGTGGAATCTCCTAGATTGCTGGCCTCAGTTTTCCGATGCTATAGTGGATTATTACTTTGTAAAAAAGATCGCCTATCATTATATTAAAAGGGTGCAACAGCCTATTTGTCTTATGATGGATGAGCTGGAGAACTGGGAACACAAAGTAGTCTTAGGCAACGATAGTAATGAGACCGTTGTTGTATCGTATACTGTGGAAGACGGCGAGACTGGTGAATTGCTCCTTAGCGGAGAAACCCTATCAAAAGCAAATGAGAATAAGGAAGTTGGGTCAATCCGTATGCTGCCAGGGGCTAAAAAATTATTTATCCTTAAATGGAAGACTAAAAATACAGAATATGGAAATCATTATATTTCTGGATATGTGCCCTTTGAGTTGGACCAGTATAAAAGCTGGTTGAAAAAAATAGAATCGCTTCCTCAGCCTTTCGATAGTAGCAATTCATGGAGATGAGTTGAAAGGAAGGGAATTTGTTTATGGAAAATGACTACCTATTAGGGATAGACATTGGTGGAACTAAGTGTGCTGTTTTACTAGGTGACAAGCAGGGAAGGGTATATAAACGTTATGCCTTCCCTACCCGTGCTCAAGGTGGCCCTTATGATGTTATAGCAAAAATTGTGGAGACTGCTAACCTAATTTTGAATGAGCTGTCCATTAGTATGGGAAACATATGCAGCATTGGAATTAGCTGCGGTGGTCCCCTAGATATAAAAAAAGGCATTATATTGTCTCCTCCCAATTTACCAGGGTGGGACGAGATTCCCATAGTGGATATACTAAAGGATAAATTCCAAAAAGATGTTTTTATTGAAAACGATGCAAATGCCTGTGCCGTTGCTGAATGGAAGTTTGGAGCGGGACGGGGTTGCAACAATATGATATTTCTTACTTTTGGAACGGGGCTGGGCGCCGGTTTGATATTGGATGGGCGGCTTTATAGAGGAACCAATGATATGGCAGGAGAGGTAGGGCATATCAGACTTGCATCTGATGGTCCGGTTGGATACGGGAAAGCGGGTTCTTTCGAAGGATTTTGCAGTGGCGGAGGCATTGCCCAGTTAGCCAGAGATGAAATTATATCCAGGCTAAGACGGGGAGAAACCGTGGCATTTTGCTCTTCTGAAGAGAAAGCTCACAGCATTACGGCTATGGATGTTGGTTTGGCTGCTTCCAAAGGTGATCCTGTTGCAATACACATTTTAAAAACTAGTGGAAGATACCTAGGGATGGGGTTATCCATACTTGTAGACATATTG
>JAWLDD010000196.1:0-5253 GCA_041686815.1 Candidatus Atribacteria bacterium
GATAAAATCTATGAAAAACAGGCTATGGATACTCTAATAGATGGTTTTGGACTGTAATCTGCCATTATCTACGAAGAAATTTGTAAAAAGTCATAAGCTCTATAACAAAGGTCCCTGAAAATTTCAGAGACCTTTTTTGCTTATAGTTCAATTCCTCTACGTGCTGGAACTCCTTTATCGGAATAATGCTTAATATTTTTCATTTCGGTAATCAAATCCGCCCGATCAGCGATTGGCTTGGGTACATTCCTTCCGGTAAGAATAAGCTCTATGTGCTCGGGTTTGTTGTCCATTATTCTGCATACCTCTTCAACACTTATTAATCCGCTGTGTATAGCTCCCATTATCTCATCAAGAATCAGTATATCACATAGATCATTTTTCATATATTCATTTAGTTTATCAAGCTCATCCTTAACCCTCTCCTTCAAATGATCTTGCTCGGATTTGGATAGTTCACTAAAAAATTTTTTGGTTTCAGCAAATCGAATAACATGGAAATCAGGAGCTAGGTTTTTCAAGCCTTCTAGTTCACCAGTAAACCTCCCTTTTAAAAACTGTACCATAATTACACGCAATCCTCTACCCACTGCTCTTAAGCCTAAGCCTAAGGCAGCAGTAGTTTTGCCTTTACCGTCACCGGTATAAACCTGAATATATCCTTTCTCCATCCCAATTCTCCTCATATAGTGTGTTAACTGTTATTTTATCCCTATATCCTTACGATAATACATATCCTTGAATTTAATTGCCTCAATACTTTTATATGCTTTTTGGATTGCATGGTCTAAATCCTCTGCAACTGCTGTTACACCCAAAACTCGACCACCATTTGTCCTGTATTGATGACCATCTTTTTTTGTTCCCGCATGAAATATCATGATATCCTCTTGATTGGCGAAATGGTCAAGACCATATATTTGATATCCTTTAGCATAGGAGCCGGGATATCCACCCGAGGCTAATACTACGCAAACAGCAGCCTCATCTTTCCATTCTATATCTATATCCTTCAGCCTTTCATCCACTATTGCCATGAATATATCCAACAAATCGGTTTTTAACCTAGGCAATACAACCTGTGTTTCCGGATCTCCAAATCTTGCGTTATACTCAAGGACTTTCGGACCTGTCTCGGTCAAAATCAAGCCTATAAAGATAACTCCTTTAAATGGTCGTTGTTCTTTTTCCATGGCTTCTATGGTTGGTCTCAATATTTCATTCTCTACCCTTTGAGCTATTTCCGGAGTATAGACCCGGCTTGGTGAGAAGGTACCCATACCACCTGTATTTGGTCCCTTATCACCATTATAAATCCTCTTATGATCTTGGGAGCTAACCATTGGTACTACTGTCTTTCCATCTGTAAAAGCTAACAGTGATACTTCAGGACCTGATAAGAATTCCTCTACTATCACCCTAGATCCTGATTGACCAAACACCCTGTCTATCATTATTTTATTGAGAGCCTCTTGGGCCTGATCCAAACTATCAGCAATGATCACGCCTTTTCCTAATGCTAGACCATCTGCTTTTATTACCAGAGGGTAGGTAGCTTCTTTGACATAGAGTAAAGCTTGATCATAATCTTCAAAAACCTGGTAGTCTGCTGTTGGTATATTATACTTCTGCATAAAATTCTTGGCGAACACCTTACTACTTTCGATGATAGCTGCATTTTTTCTAGGACCAAAGGCTTTAATTCCAGCCTCCTCCAAAGCATCCACCATACCCAAGGCTAGAGGATCGTCAGGTGTTACCACCACTAAGTCAATGTTCTCTCGTTTCGCAAAATCTACCATATTAGCGATATCAGTTGCCTCTATATCTACGCACTGAGCTATATCCCCTATTCCGCCATTGCCGGGAGCGCAGTATATGGTTGAAACCTTTGGGCTTTGATTAAGTTTCCATATAATAGCATGTTCTCGCCCTCCCCCTCCTACTATCAAAACCTTCATCGTATCACTCCCTTGTGTAAGTAGCTATAATCCTTTAGTGTTTAAAATGTCTCATGCCTGTAAAAACCATTGCTATACCGTGCTTATTGCATTCATCGATTGACTCTTGATCTCTTATAGAACCTCCAGGCTGAATTATGGCTGTTATACCAGCTGCAGCTGCAGCTTCTACACAATCAGGGAAAGGGAAAAAGGCATCGGATGCCAGTACAGCACCTCTCACATTAGGCCCACTTCTCTCAATAGCCTGATTAACTGCCCAGATTCGATTTACTTGTCCTGGTCCTATACCCAAGGATTGATTGTCCTTTGCTATGGCAATACCGTTGGATTTTGTATGCTTAACCACTTTCCATGCAAAAATAAGGTCATCCATTTCCTTTGGTGTAGGAGTCCTTTCTGTCACTACCTTAAGTTCCGAAATATCCGGAAGAAGACTGGTATTAGCTTGTTGTATTAACAGGCCACCATATACCTTTTTCATATCATAGGTATTTCCGGCTATCTTTTCTCCAATATCCTTTAGCTCTAATATTCTTATATTCTTTTTCTGCTTTAAGATCTTTAATGCCTCATCACTGTATGAAGGAGCTACAACTATCTCTATAAAGATTTTGTTTATTTCCTCGGCAGTCTTTGCATCAATCTCTCCATTGGCAACAACGATGCCTCCGAAGATGGACACCGGATCAGCTGTGTATGCTTTTTCATAGGCTTCAAATATACTATCGCCACTTCCTACACCGCAAGGATTTGCATGTTTTACTGCTACTACGGTTGGCTGATCAAACTCCTTTAATAGCTCTAAAGCACCATTTGTATCATTTATATTATTATAGGATAGTTCTTTACCATGTAGCTGTTTGGCATTGACAAGGCTGCCTGAAAGATGTCCTACTTCCTTGTAAAAAACAGCCTTTTGATGTGGATTTTCACCATAACGCATTGATTGCATCTTTTCAAAGGTTAATGTCAAAAACTCAGGAAACTCTGTCTGGCCAGACTGTTCTCTTAAGTATTTGGCTATCAACGAGTCATAATGTGCAGTATGCTCAAATACCTTTGTTGACAATAAGAATCTAGTTTCTTTCGATATTTTCCCACTTGTCTCCAATTCGTTAATTATAACTGAGTAATCACTAGGATCTACCACAACCACAACGTCCTGATAGTTCTTTGCGGCTGCTCTGAGTAAAGTTGGTCCTCCAATATCGATATTTTCAATAGCATCCTTAAGCTCTACCCCTTCTTTGAGGATGGTCTCCTTAAAAGGATATAAATTGATAATAACATAATCTATTGGTTGAATACCCAGACTTTCTAACTGATTCATATGGTCGGGATTATCCCTAATAGCCAGTACCCCTGCATGGATGTTGGGATGCAATGTCTTTACCCTTCCGTCCAAACACTCAGGAAAACCTGTTATATCACTAATATTAATCACCGGTATCCCGGATTCTTTCAATACTTTGGCAGTCCCTCCAGTAGAGATGATTTCTATCCCCAATTGATCTAACTTTCTTCCAAACTCTACAATTCCTTTTTTGTCGGATACACTGACGATGGCTCTCTTCTTGGTCATTAATCTCCCTCCAATATAACTACTTTTCTTCCTTTGACGATGATCTTATCTTCCACTAATAGCTTTAAAGCCTTGGGTAAAAGCTCATGCTCCACCTTTAACACCCTTTGACTTAAAGCCTTAACATCATCATCTGGTAACACATTTATAGACTGTTGTAAGATGATTGGTCCGGTATCGGTTCCTTGGTCTACAAAATGAACTGTAACACCGGTAATTTTAACCCCATAATCTAACACTGCTTGATGTACCTTCTCTCCATAAAACCCTTTACCGCAAAAGGCTGGGATAAGGGATGGATGGATGTTTATTATCCTATTTTTATATTTCTCAACTACCTCTTTGGGTAGAATATTCAAATACCCTGCCAGCACCACTAAATCTATCCTGTATCTATGTAAATGCTCGAGAATGACTTGACCGAAGGATTGTTGATCTGTGTATTTGCTTTTCGATATAACTAAATAGGGAATTCCATGCTTTTTTGCTCTTTCCAAACCATATATTCCCTCGCGACTAGCTATCACAAGACCTATACTTGCTGAAATAACGCCCTCTTCTATGGCATCGATAATGGCTTGTAGATTGGAACCTCCTCCTGAAATAAAAACCCCTATGCGCTTCATCTTTCAAAAACAACTCCTTCTTGGCCTTGTGCTACTCTACCTATCTTATAAGCAGGATAGCCTTGCTGGGTAAAGAATTCTATCATACTATTGCCATATTCATATGAACATGCAACTACTAAACCGATTCCCATATTGAAGGTATTATACATATCTTTACTATTGATATTACCCCATTCCTGTATGAGTTGGAATATGGGTTTGACTGGCCAGGTTCCTTCTCTTATAACTGCCTTTAATCCCTTTGGTAGCATCCTTGGTATATTCTCAATAAATCCTCCACCAGTAATATGGGCAATACCTTTGATATTGTATTTCTTTAATGCCTCGATTATTGCCTTAACATATATTCTGGTAGGAGTCAGCAGTTCCTGCCCTACGGTTTTCCCAAGGGAATCGTAATATTCATCCAACCTATATTGTTCCTCTATAGCCAATTTTCTCACTAAAGAATACCCATTACTATGAACTCCCGAAGACTCTAATCCTATCAATATATCTCCATCTTCTATAGTTGAGCCATTGATAATCTTGTTTCGGTCTACAATACCTACTGCAAAACCCGCTATATCATACTCATCTTCTTTATAAAATCCTGGCATTTCAGCGGTCTCCCCGCCAATTAAAGCGCAGCCTGCATCCAAACATCCGTCAGCAATTCCTTTAACAATTGTAGCTACTTTCTCAGGTACCAGTTTGCCTGTAGCTAAATAATCCAAGAAGTACAAAGGCGTAGCCCCTTGACAGATTATATCGTTTACACACATAGCTACACAATCCACGCCTATGGTCTCATGCTTATCCATCAAAAATGCCAATTGCAGCTTTGTTCCTACACCATCGGTCCCAGAAACCAGAACAGGCTCATCTATGTTTCTCAGATCTAAGGAGTATAGCCCTGCAAAACTACCTATTCCTCCAATAACTTGTGGTGTTAAGGTCTTGGCAATATGTTCTTTCATCAATCCAACTGCCTTGTATCCTGATTCTACATCTACGCCAGCATCCTTATATGTCCACTTCATTGTCTCCACCTCTACTCATTATTCTCAGCATTCCAATCAACTTCCATTGGATAATG
>JAWLDD010000197.1:0-3579 GCA_041686815.1 Candidatus Atribacteria bacterium
CTTTTTACATCAAAGGTTGAATTACTTAAAACAGCATTATCACTAGTATTTAAAAGAGCAAGGTTAGAAATAGAATGCATATATTCTACACTTCCTTTTACCGATAGAGCCTGAACTACTTTTTCTCTTGTTTCTTCAAACTCTTCTCTTCTCAATCCTTTTTTATCGATGGCATTTTGCATTTCTAAGAGCAGTGCTTCATCATTTGTGACCGCCTCTATAGAAGATCTATGTAGTTTAAGCCACTCCTTCCATGCGCTTTCTGTACGTAGCCCTTCGGAATTTTGAGCATGTATATGCTCTAAACTCCATCTAACCTTCTCTTCACCATTGAATTTGAATTTATCAAATGGGAACCATTGTGTTTTCTCTCCATTCTTTTTAACGGAGATAACATTGAAAAGAAGTAATAGCCTGTTAATTTTTTCATAGTCTGAACTGTTTTCATAATCTAATTCTTCGTAGCTTTTTTCAGACTCAATGCTATTTTTAATTAATTGATCAAGTCTATTATTGAATTCATCCTTTGTTATTCCTTGCGAAATATTAAATATCTCCTGCAGTGTTGCTACCTCAGCAGTAATTAAATATCCAATTTTATGATAAAAATTATGGTCCTCAAACCAATCCTTTAATATTAGGAAAGTATGTTGAATTTCTCTCCATATGTCATCTAAGGACTCATTTTCCTTGCGTTTATCAAAATAGAAAAAAGTATAATATTCTTCTTTCTCATCCTCAGGCTTCTTAGATATAAGATTTAGTATAAGGTCTATTCTAGTCTTATATTGCATTTTTGAGTGATTAGTTAGAAAATACCACAATGATTCATTATGTAATTCTCTTTCAATATTATCCCATTGCAAGGATATTTCTTTCTGTTTCCTTTGTATCGTATCCTTTTCTTTTCTATCCATATCTTTTTCGATATTGGATCTGTTTAGAAACATAGCTTTAACTAACTCTGCACTAGTCAGTGGTATTTTACCTATGTTTAATCTTGTAAATAATTTAATTGCTTCCTCATCCTTTTCTTGCTCTTTATCATCACTAGAATTATCAGTTTGATTTAATTTATCTACTTCGTACCATATCACTTTTATGGTCTCATCAAAATATTGATTTATTTTCGTTAGTGTAGATTTTTTCTCCTTATCCTTGAACCAATTTTCTATGGTTTCATAATCATTACTAATAAACCAAAAATCAATATTATCTTCTTTTTTTGATAAATCTATATCTTTTAGGAACTTCTCAGTTTCTTCTCTTGTCTGATAGATTAAAGAAAATTTGGGTTCACCTAAAAAGCCTCCGCTTATCTTATAAATGTAATTATATATTAAATATATTGTTGTTAGTCTCTGTTGACCATCGATCAATTCGTAATGTTCACCTTTTGTTCTAACTACTATAGGTTGCAAACAATAATTTTTTTCCCCATTATAATATATATCTTCTAAAAGCCGTATAACTTCATTTTTACCCCATCTATATCCTCTTTGATATGATGGAACATAAAACTTACCTTCAATGTCGCCTACAAGTCTAGTTTCCAATTTAATCTTTTCTTCAAGCATATACTGATGCCTCCTTTTCCATATTAGGATATCAAACATTATATATTCAAAAGGTATATAATATAAATTGACTTTATTAGAGGGAAGAGTCAAGCTATCAACTTAATGCTCTTACTATTTCTACCATGATACTATTTGTGTTTGTCCTCTTTTTGGCTGGTTAAATGTTTTAAAGTATACCTCGATTTATAAATCAAGTATAACATTTTATGATTATTATAACAAATAAAATGATAATGAACTTAAATAATATGACCTATTTATCTATTTATCTATTATTCCTATTGGTTCTTTTTGTTGTTCTTTTTGCTGTAAATGAACTTCAAGCCCTCTTTCTAATATATCCCAGCCTCGGGGGAATATCTACACTCTTCCAGTGGTGGGATAGTCCTAGGCTACCTAATACCCTTCGAATATCTACACCTTGCTATATAGCTATGTAGGTTTCCTTTTTTGAAGCGTAAAGTCTACTATACCATTATCCATACAGATATAACAACTTACCCGTTTCTCAGAAATCTTTTTAGGTCCTAGTTTTTCGGATATTTATGTTCCACAAATGGCTTAGCTTGTTTCTAACGTTGATTAATGTCTTTTCACTATTAAATCCAGCTCTATAAAGCAATTCTATATCGGTTATAGAAAATATATTTTTCCAATTTAGCTCATTGGTCTTTTGCCACAGAGCCATCAATAAACAAAAACCGGATTGTCCGGTTTCAGCCATTCCACCAATAGCATTAAACTGTTTTAACAGGAAATATAGATCATCCATTTTATCGCTCTCTTCCTGTTTAATAACTAATTGAGTCAAAAATGTTTAATAATTATAAATGTATACTGGCTCAATGTGTTTATCTAGTTTATTTGGGTTTTATTTAATAGATAGGAATATTATATCTAAATGGACACGCTCGTTACTAAAGATAAGACGGATTGAATACTGCTATCCAGTGAATACTTTATGCAGCGTCTTTTGAATATCCATACAATAACTAAATAACTGCTTTAGCTTCTATGAACAGCCCTGTTCTCAAATTACGCAATTGATCCTTTCAAGCGAGATATTGAAGCTCTTATTACTCCTACTTCTTCCCTAAATTGTTGCCATTCTAATATATTTCATTCCATAGACAAGCCATGCTTTTACGTTCCAAGGAAGGATGAATATATGGTACCACCAGAACCATACTTAAAATGTTACGAAAATTGACTAGACAATAAATAACGTACTCTTTCCTTATCTAAACATCCTTTTTCCTATCTATATATACTATTTTCTTAGTATTTTATAAAGTGGTTAGTGTAGAAAATCGATATTCTTTGAATGATATTATTAAAGAAATTCCAAGATTATATAATCCCAGAATCTAATACATCTATTAATTATCATAAGAGCTGTAAATTCTTTGAGGTGTTTGGTTTGAAAGATGACTACCAACGATGGAAAACAGGATCTGTCCATGTTTTACATATAAAGCTACTTATTCTGATGCATTACCAGCTAGTGCTATAATAACTAGCTCTGATATTTCAAAGCCCGTTGCTATAGACATTAAATCTAGTTTTTTCTTAATATGAGGTTTTAAACGAGGAGTTATAAGAAATCTTCCTTTTTGAATATTTTCATGATCCAAAATCCATTTGTATCTTTTATCTGGCTTTATTATATGATGTGTCCATTGAATTTCCAGCCATTGATCTAATAGTTGATTCAATCTAAGGGAATAACCTTGCCCTTTCATTACATTGTATAATTCATTGGGTAAATAAATAGAGGTTCTAACAATAGATTCATGCTCTTTCCCTATTTGTTGCCATTTGTTAGTCCATTTCTCCCATTCTGTCCTCATGCTTTTTCGGTCCATAGATGGATGAATATGTGGTTCTACTAGAGCTTGAAACTTACGTATTTCCTTTCGAGTGGAAATATCTATTCTACCTTGTATATCAATCTGGGAATTTATTCGGAACTTGTTCCTTAAAAGGTCCTTTAGAAATT
>JAWLDD010000197.1:3589-5237 GCA_041686815.1 Candidatus Atribacteria bacterium
TGCTCAAAGTTTTCAGTAGATAAGATTGTACGATATAATTTATTCTTCAAACACCCATCATCTTGATACCAAAGGGCTAATCCATCTGGTTCTAGATTATCTGATACCCATTCCATTGGTATTACTTTACGTTTCTCACGATACCATAAGGTATATAAGTGCTTCAATACAGAATCTGTCTTGGATTGGTAATATACCCTACCATAATATTTATTAGTTCTCTTATCGTAAACGCTGGATTCCTTACTACACTTCTCTCCAAATTTTATATATGAGGAAAACAAATCAAAACAGTGCTTTGCATAATCCCTATCTTTTGAAGCATGTAAAAAGACAAAACGAGGAGCACCTCGGGTTAAATTCATATATCCATCCCCTAGCATCTTACCAGCAAATAATGAATAGAATCCCATAGTATTTACATCACCATTATGAATAGGTATTACAGAGTAAATAAGGACCATTTGGTTGCAATCTCATTAATACTATTCGAACATATGTTCTATAGTATATTATACACTTTCATTGTATCTTTGTCTACATAAAAGTATAAGGATTACTTAGTTTTGGCCTATTAACGTTAATATAAGGATGAACTCCTATTTTCCCGTTTAACAAAAAGAGCCAGAGGATCATCCTCTGACTCTTTTGTATAACGTAATTATTATCTAAGAAGTTGTAGAACTCCTTGAGGTGCTTGGTTAGCTTGCGGACCACCAACTATCTTTCGATAGCTGCCAGACTATATCTTCAGCCAATCACCTTGGCTGTCGGGCACTTCGGAGGCACCTTGTCTCCTATGGTTCTCATAGCCGTACAGTACTTCACTGCCTTAGGCCGTGCAACCTAGTCGTTGAACCTTCCCCATCCTTTCGGAACAGGGGCTTGGCTGCTGATTATCCATTGTCACATCCCTGAAATTTTCAAACCTTCGCATCTATCCTTTCGAATTCTGCTGTGGTTTCCAGGGCTTTAGGAAGTCCCAGCAATTCACCCGATTTGCAATTAGAGATTGCTCTCTAATGGACCCTATATCAGCTACCTTAGAAGTTGTAACACTCCACTCGGTAACTGATTTGCTTGAGCCAACATAGCTGTTGCTGCCTGTTGTAGGATGTTGTTTTTTGTGAACTCCATCATTTCTTTGGCCATCGTTGCCACAATAGGTTTTCCCTATTGACCAGACTATATCTTCACCCTCAGCACTCTACTTGAGTCTGTTTGGGGCCGGGCGCTTCGAACATTCTTTGATGTCCTACGGGTTTCATCACCATGGCTTTTGCTTTAGGTGGTATACCCTAGTCGTTGGACCTTCCCCATCCTTTCGGAACAGGGGCTTGGCTGCTGATTGCCCAATTCCTTTATTTTTCAGACCTTCACATCTGCCGTTTCCAGCTCTGTTGTGGTATAAAGGACTTAAGGGGTTTCCAGCAATTCACCCGGTAATCCTCCTAACCGTTACCAGTTAGGACGACTGTACCTTGGCAGCTTAGGCTGCTTCGGCATAATCAACGTCTCTGATTCTAGATTCTGCTGCTTGCAAATTCTCAGATGCATTATCTAAATTCTTGATTGTATGTTCTAACCTGTTCTGCCATGCACCTAACTGTGCTCTGGTAGTAGACAATGTGTTAATAGCAGTATTTAT
>JAWLDD010000198.1:0-5235 GCA_041686815.1 Candidatus Atribacteria bacterium
TTTTGGTTTTGAAGAGAGTAAAGAATTTTATAGTGCTCTAAAGGCTTCTCTCCCTGATCTAATATTACTTGATATAATGCTTCCAGGAGAAGATGGCTTACAAATATTAGAAAAGTTAAGAAACAGTCATGAAACAATGGAGATCCCTATTATCATAATTTCCGCAAAAGCAGCAGAATTTGATAAGGTTAAGGGCTTGGATTTGGGAGCTGATGATTATATTACAAAGCCTTTTGGTGTAATGGAACTTATCTCTCGAATAAAAGCTTTATTAAGGCGAACTGCAACTACAACACAATCGTTAACACAAATTTCTTTCAATGATATCGTTGTTGATTATGAAAGGAGAACGGTGAAAGTCAAAGGTAAATCTGTAAGGTTAACATACAAAGAGTTTGAACTGTTGTATTATCTATTAAGTAATCAGGGAGTGGTTTTGACACGAAACAGCATTATGAACCAAGTTTGGGGTTTTGATTTTGAAGGGGAATCTCGAACAGTGGATGTTCATATTGGATCATTGCGTCAAAAATTGGGCGAGAGTGGTAAAGTTATAAAAACTATTAGAAATGTGGGGTACAAGGTAGGGGAAGATATTTGAGAAAGAGGATCTATCTAAATATATCCTTTTTGGCATCTACAGCTGTTATTTGTGTTAGTATATTACTAGTATTTATATTTTACAATTTTTACATTAGTGAACAGAAACAATCCTTGAAAGACTATTCTCAGATAATGGTTAGTATTCTAGAAACTTTTGAGTTTGATGAGCTAGAGACTATCACTAGGAATAAAAACCTTGGTTATAGGATAACGATAATTGATACCGACGGAAAAGTTATTATTGACACTTCTACAGATCCTATATATTCAGAAAACCATATTGATAGAGAGGAGATAAAAGAAGCCATAGATAGTGGATACGGAGAGGCTATCAGGTATTCTACTACTCTGGGTAAAAATACTTACTACCATGCGGTTTTATTATCCAAGAATCTCATTTTAAGGATTTCACGTGAAATGGATAACATGGTAGTAGTTTTTATGAGAATTATACCTGGGATACTTCTAATAATTTTCTCTGTATTAGCTATTTCATTTATTATAGCATCAGCACTTACAAAGAAAATTCTCAGGCCATTGGAAGAAACGACATCAAATATTGAGAGTATTATGAGTGGTAGGGAATTACATCATGTTAGTACTTACGATGAATTGATCCCTCTTATTAGAGTTGTTTCAAGACAAAATAAGGAAATAAATAAATATGTGAAAGCCCTTAAGGAAAAAGCCGATACATTGGAAATTATTACGTCTAATATAAATGAAGGTTTAGTTTTAGTAGATAAAGAGAAAAGAATTGTATTAGCCAATCCAAGCAGTATTAAAACACTTGGTGGTATAGAAAAACTTTCCTATACTGGTAATAGCTTTATAAGGCTATGCAGAAATATAGAAATAAATGAAGCATTGAATGATTGTATTAATTTAGTTGAAAGTAGAGATATTACCGTTAACCTTTTTGACAGATACCTAAATGTTTTAATTAGTCCTATAACGAACGAAAAATCCATTTTAGGTGCAGTAATTTTGATAGTAGATTATACAGAAAGACATAAGCTAGAAATGATTAGAAGAGAATTCTCCAGCAATGTTTCCCATGAATTAAAGACACCTTTGACTATCATAAATGGATATGCAGAGATGATTGAAGCAGGCATGGTTAAAGGTGATGATATAAAGCGGTTTTCTGGTATCATAAGGGAAGAGGGAGCAAGATTACTATATTTGATCGATTCCATAATGAAACTATCAAGAATAGAGGAGAAACAAGTTAAGGAGTACCTTCCTGTTGACGTTTATTCTATTGCAAAGGAGATAGCAAATAGATTGTCTAATGCAGCATTAGACAAAAATATAGATCTAAATATATCAGGTGAGGAAACTATAATAAATTGTAATCAGACTATGATAGAGGAGTTGTTATTTAATCTTATAGATAACGGGATCAAATATACAAAACCCTTAGGTAAAGTAGATGGGGAAATTAGAAAAGATGAAAGTCATTGTTATATAAAGGTTAGTGACACAGGCATAGGAATTCCTAAGGAGCATCAAGACAGGATATTTGAAAGATTTTATACTGTAGATAAAAGCAGATCAAGAAAGACCCAGAGCACAGGTCTAGGTCTTTCTATTGTGAAACATATTGTAGAGTATCACCATGGCACTATAGAACTTAAAAGCCATGAGAACAAAGGGACTACGGTCATAGTAATACTACCAAACAATTTATAGGTTTTTCTTGCGGCGATTTTTCCACATTACCCAAAGAGGACCAGCAATACAGATAGTTGAATAACAACCACTAATGGATCCTATTGCCATAGGTAATGCAAAACTTTGGATGGAATCAATACTGTTGGCAAAAGCTAATATATAGACAAGGCTTACACTTATTAGCACAGCCACGTTGGTATTGATAGACCGAGTCATAGACTGGGTAATGGAAAGATCGGTTGCCTCTTCAACGGAAAGCTTAGGATATGCCTTACGATTTTCCCGAATACGATCATATATTACTATGGTATCATTTATAGAATACCCGATTATACTCAGTGCTACAGCAACAAAGGAATCTCCAATGGGTATATTGAATATTACACAGGTAAAAAACACCACAACTAAATCATGAAAAAGGGCTACCAGGGCCATAATACCTGCAGAAAGTCCACCTATTTTGCGGAATCGTATCCATACATAGATAACAACTAGGGCTGATGATAGCAAAATAGAGGTTATGGCATTACGCAAGAATTTCTGTCCGAAGAAGGGTTCTACCATTGAGGATTCCGAAAGCTTCAATCCTGCATCAGGGAATTCCTCCTTAAGGGCGTCGTCAAGGGCTTGCTGATCTCTTGGCTCAAGACCGAAATTACCAGCTATATTTATAACTAGTCGTTTTTCTCCTGAAGAAAGATCGGTGGTAATCTGGGAGCTTACAGCACGATTCACTATTTTGGATGCTAGATCCGATGCTGTATCAGCATTGACTTCTCCACTATAGGTATACTTCAATAGTGCACCGCCCCTAAACTGAATATCAAGCTGTACACCATTTATGAACATAGCAATAATTCCTACCAGCACTATAGCAAGTGAGATAGAAAAAAATATCCAACGTTTCTGATAAAATTTAATTACATTCATAATGAAACCCTCCTAGACAAGCAGGTATATAGCTTCGGATTACGAAAGATCTCATATTGACTTAAGGAACGAATCATCAAACGGGATGCAGTGACTCCAGCTATGAAGTTGAAGATTATACCCGTTAGTAATGAATACGCAAACGACAAGAGTGAACCCGATCCGAAAATCAACATTATAACTGCGACAATCAATACTGTAATATTTCCATCAAACACCGATGAAAAAGCATTTTTAAATCCTAATGATATAGCATAATTAAGACTACGTCCGGCTTTTAGCTCTTCACTGATACGTTCAGATATAATGACGTTGGCATCCACTCCCATACCTATTGAAAGGATTACTCCAGCAATACCTGTAAGGGTAAGAGTTATTTGGGGGATGGATAGAGCTAGAATCTGTCCAGAAATCTGTATCAAAAGTGAGATACATGCAACGAACCCGGGAAGCCGATAGTATAATATTAATAAGACACAAATTACACCAAAAGCAATCGCACCTGCTAAAACCATAACTTCAAGTGCTCCACTTCCCAGCGTAGGACTAATAGTTGAGTGATTCCGTGTTACCATTGAGAAAGGAAGAGCTCCAGAATTAATTTTATCTGATAGAGCCTTTGCCTCCTCAACACTAGACATACCAGTTATTACAGCTTTGCCTCCGGAAATGTGTTGTTCAACTGTAGCTGATTGTATTAAAATTTCATCCATATAGATGTTAATAGGTTTTCCAATAAGCCTTTTAGTAGCTTCACTAAACAGCTTTGTGCCCTCTGAATCGAAGGTAAGGCTAACAACATATTGTCCTTTCTGGGTATCCCATACCACAGTGCTTTCTTCAACATGTGAGCCATCCAAAAGAATATTACTCTCCTCGTCACGGAAGGTGAGCATTGCTGTTTCCCCTAGTTCAGCAATAGCCTTCTCAGGATTAAAGTCTGTCTCATCGGACTTCCATGGGAATCGAACGATGATAAAGCCATTTAGGTTATCTACTGTTACATCCCTATCAAGGATATTTTTCTGATCCAGTCTAGTTTCAATTATTGATCGTGCAGAGTCAAGCTCTCTGCTTGTGGGTTTTCTGTCCAGATCAGCTGGTTCAAAGACAGCATCAACTCCTCCACGAATATCAATACCATACCGCATATCTGGAGCACCTGGTATTTTAACTTCCAATGGGCCTCCAATGGGTATGTTTAAGCCATTCATTGCAGTATAAGCCATAATGACTGCAATAAAAAATACAATAAAAAAGATAAGCTTATTATTCTTCATACCATATAATCCTTTCCTATACTATCGATTCTTGACTGCTGAGCTCTCTAACATATCAGCTACATCTTCACAGGAGTCAAGTATATGTTCCATATTATCGTATATTTCCTTCCATTTTGCAATGTCTAAAATTGACATTTTCTCATTTTTGTATAGAGCTTTTATAGTGGAACGGTAGAGCATGTCTCCTTTTTCTTTAAGTCTGTTAACCTCAATTATAAGATCAGATAGTCTGTTTGACTTACGAAAAAATCTTCAAATTCTTTTATTGCACTAGCTAAAGCTTCGCATGTTGATACCATCAAACTTGACATTTCTAACGCTGGTTTTTCTACTTTCTCGATGGACAACATATCGAACAAAGTAGGAAGGCCATTCCCTCTGCTGCACCGATCTGTCCCTTTGTGAAGAAGGATTCAGATGATTGACGATCCTTACTACGAAATAAAAGCTCGATTAAGCGAGTAATTACAAATCCACTGCCAAATCCCAAAACTGAAGAAACACCAAGACCGATAATTACCTTATACCATTGGCTCATATTGATAGCAGATATACCGCCTAAAGCTAGCGCTGCGCCGGTAAGACCGGCGATCAGCGCATGACTTTCACTTGTTGGAATACCAAAATACCAGGCTGCTACAGCCCAAATAACTATGGAGATCATTGCTGCTGCAAGAACTAACAAAGCTTGTTCATTGGAATCTCCACTAAAATCTACCATGGTGGATATAGTATCTGCCAC
>JAWLDD010000199.1:0-4049 GCA_041686815.1 Candidatus Atribacteria bacterium
TTCCTCCTCGGTTTGGTATTTGTTTGCAACTATATTTTAACCGAGGTAGAGCCTTGGCTCAACTTATTTTTCTTTTTACACCATTATACGGACTTAATCGGAACCTATCTGACTTTATTAATATGGCATCATGTGTATTCGTTAACAATCAATTTTTTTCATTAAGTAACTATTAGTGTTTATGTAACTTTCCTTATAGTAGTATAACTCAATACCACTACATCCGTGTATAACTTTTTGAAATTTGTAAAAATTGAATTAACTTATATAGCCTCCATTTGATTATCCGATTAACTAGCTGGCTTATTTATCCACCCGTAAATATATGTTGGCTACAATTAAATCCTTTTACTATAAGGCCAACAATATTAAATATATGGTCATCATTGGATAATGGACACATATAACTCTATATAAGGAGGGTCTTTGGTGAAAATAATAGACTTGTCTGGACAATGGAAGCTGAGAGCCGAGTTTTTAGATGTAGGAATAGACAGACATGGAGAAGTCTTAAATCGCCCTGATGGGAAGTTTGATGTAATCCATAGAGGTCCCAATGTCTTCCCTGTAAGAGAAGGTTGGTTGTGCGCCTCGGTACCTTGCGATGTAATTACACCTCTTGTAGAAAACGGAATATTGGATGAACCATTAAACAAAACAAATACTAAGGATTGTTATTGGGTTAAAGATCTGTCTTGGTGGTTCTATAAGGAATTTAGTGTCAGTAGTGATGTTCTACAAGAAGAAAAGGTATTCTTGAATTTTGACGTTCTTGATCACAAAGCCGACATTGTATTGAACGGTATACCCATTGGTAGTCATAGAAATACCTTTGTTCCATTCAATGCAGAGGTTAAACGCTACTTGAAGGAAGGAACCAACTATATACTTATCAGAATAACCAGCGGCATTGAAGATTTCCTTGAGAAAGATTCCATATCATACTACTGTGCCAGTCCCTTTGCAGTTCAGGACAGAAGAGTTTATATGAGAAAACCTCAATTTACATATGGATGGGACTGGTGTAAACCTGTACCAACATGTGGCATTGGGCGAAACACTTATTTAAAAGCCATTAGTGGAGCTTATATTGATGGAGCATATGTATATACAAGAAAGATCTGTGAAGATAAAGCATATCTGGGAATAGAAGTTACCATTGACAACCTATGCGAGTATTCATCAGATGATGCAACGCTAGATGTAAGCATTAAGTACAATGATGAAGTAGTATGGAATAGGCGCGTCGATCTCCATATAAATGGAGGGCTTAACTATTGGGATGATGTCGCTGAAATAGAAAATCCAAAACTATGGTGGCCCAATGGCATGGGTAAACAGGAGCTATACACCGTGGAGATAAGCGTAACATGTCGCGGAAACACCAATGCATTCAAACCTTTCAAGATTGGTATAAGAACCATTAAGTTAAACCAGGATCCTATAAATGAAAAAGAAAGATTGTTTGCTTTTGAAGTGAATGGTGTAAAAATATTCTGTAAAGGTGGCAACTGGGTCCCTGCAGATTCAGTTTATCTCAGGATATCCGATGAGAAGTATGAGACCCTTGTTAGAGAGGCAGCCGAAGCTAATTTTAACATGTTGAGGATGTGGGGCGGCGGCTTGTATGAACCGGATGTCTTTTATGAGAAATGTTCAGAGTATGGCATTATGTTAATGCATGACTTTATGTATGCCTGTGCTTTTTATCCCGATCATCTAGGATGGTTTGAAAGGGAAGCAGAGAAAGAGGCATATTATCAGACAAAGAGGCTAAGAAATTACCCCTGTATGGCTGTATGGACTGGAAATAATGAAATACACGAATCCATTACAGATTGGTTTAGGGGTAAGGAAGCATTAGAGAGTTTTCCCGGCGCTAAGATATTCAATTATATACAGCCTAAAGCAGTTAGACAAAACTCAAGATTTATACCATATCAACCTTCTTCTCCCTTTGGAGGAGCAATTGCTAATAGTCAAGAAATTGGGGATTCACACGTATGGCGCTGGTTAGGCAGAGATGAAAGTACAAGGCTTAAATTTAGATATGAACTTGAAGGCTTCGATAGACTCTATACTAAGTTTATGAGTGAGTATGGATTCCACGGACCCCTCAAAAAAAGTTCTATAATTCGTTTTCACGATGGAGAAGAAGTCATATATCGGGGTGAAATTTGGAATCATCATGGCGAACAGGAAAGAAAGCATTTGAGTATTGGTGAAGCTATAGACAGGCATATAACTGACTTTTCTAGCCTAGATATGGATGGCTATCTCCTATATGGAGGCTTGATGCAAGGGATTCTTTATAAGGAGTTAGCAGAAGCACTTAGGTATAAACAGTATTGCTATGGCGACCTAATATGGATGTACAATGACTGTTGGCCAGAAACTGGATGGACAATTATTGATTACTATTTGACTAGAAAAATCTCATTCTATTTTCTCAAAAGAGCTTTTTCAAACACCATGTTTATTCTTCGTGAAGATGGGGATAAAGTGAGTGTTGTTGGCATCAATGAGACTCCCAAAGATATAAGTTTAGAAGTAGAATACGGTTATATAAGCTTTGATGGTAGTGAAAGCAATTCTATAACCAGAACCATAGACTTACCTGCCTTTAGTAGAGAAGTTGTGTTTAGCTTTGATGGTACAGGAGACTCAGATCAAGGAACTCATTTTATAAAACCTACAAAGACGAATGAATGCTTTTTACCAGCAGTTAGCTTACGCTCATATTATCGAGATTATGAGTTTCCAAAGCCTTCAGTAAAGATTATAGATGTACAAAGAGATGACAACGTAACCAAGGTGTTAATTAAATCCGACAACTTTGTACCCTTTGTATATCTAGATCTTAGGGACGATATAAAGCTATCTGACAACTATTTCCAAATGATACCTGGAGAAGAACGAATCATAGATATTTACGCCGATGTAGAGGAACAGGAAATTGAACTTAAAACCGCACTAACAATGTATAGGAAGCCAGATCAATAAAATTCTTTATTTCGGGTGTTCTGTAGCACTATTAACTATTAGCGACTTGATATCCTAATGTCAAGTTGTTAATCAATAATAAAAAGGAGGATCTCTTATGAAAAAGTGGTTTATTTTAGGGCTGGTTATTTGCTTCATTTTTGTCAGCATCATCGGCTGTGGATCCGAGAAGACTACAACGGACAAAGGAGCAGATTCCAAAGGGAATGATGGAGTCAAACAAGGCGACCCTATCAAGATCTCCATGACCCTTATGGGAGGACCCAAAACAGAAGGCACTTGGATGGAAGAAGAGATGGAGAAAAGGCTCAATGTAGAATTTGATTTTATTATGTTGCCTGGCTGGGATGATGTAAATACGAAGATTAACTTACTAATGAGCGATCCCGATGCTATGCCGGACGTTATATGGTGGAGTGGCATGGAAAAAGAGTTTCAACAATGGATAAATGCAGGATTGATTGTTGATATGATGCCATACCTCAAGGAACATGGAAACAATATATTAGGCTATTATACACCTGAGACATTATACTACTCATTCCAAGACGGAAAGATGTATAAATTGCCAGGAGACGTTGCAGAACCAAGCTGTATGACAACGATGATAAGAAAGGACTGGCTGGATACTTTAGGACTTGATGTCCCGAAAACTTTAGATCAGTATATAGAAGTACTAAGGGCATTTACCCATGATGATCCAGATCAAAATGGACAGAACGATACTTACGGATTTTCAGGAGCTGCCAGAGAATGGAGAAGCTTCGCACCCTTCTTATATCCCTTCAAGGCTCAACCAGGACACTTTGTAATAACTGAAGACGGTACCATAAAACATGGTTCGGTCATGCCAGAGATGAAGGAAGCTTTGAAGGTACTAGCTGATGCTTTTAAGGAAGGATTAATAGATCCTACAATGCTAACCTCCAACGATTTCGAAGAACTAATGGTTAATGGCGTTTTTGGTTCCGCATACAGATGGGTTGCATATTTTAACCCCAGCAATACTTCAGTTAAATCCTTCAAGGCTAATAATCCCGATGGTG
>JAWLDD010000199.1:4059-5221 GCA_041686815.1 Candidatus Atribacteria bacterium
GAATATATCTACATTGACGCCATAAAGGGACCGGATGGATTCTCTGCAGATGAACCTGAAGATTTAGGTGGATGGTGCTTCATATCCATAACCAGCGCAGCAGAAGATCCTGAAGCAGTATTCAAGGTATTGGATCAAATGGCCTCTGCTGAGTTCTTCAAGTTTAGAAAGTGGGGTATAGAGGGCGAACATTATGAGTTAGAAGATGGAGTACTCAATAATTTGGTATCAGCAGAAGATGCTCCTGCCCTTGGATTAAACCTAACAGAGTGGTTCTTTAACAGGAAAGATGAAGCTAATATAGAAAACTCCCCAGAGGTTATAGAACTGTTTAATAGAAGAGCAGAAACCTCACAACCTTTAAGAGAAATCAGAGTACGCTTCAAAGAACAGGTTCGACCAATGTGGGCAGAGTATGGAGCTGATATAGAAAGCTTAAGGGATGAAATCTTCTACGGGATTATTGCTGGTGACTATAGCATCGATGAGTTTGACAAGTATGTAGAAAAATTCTATCAAATGGGCGGTCAAGAAGTTGAAGATGAAGCTAACGAATTCTATAAGAAGCAAGTTGCCGAATACGATAGCTTCATGGAAATCTATAATAAAGACCTCAGAAGATAATCCCTACCTTGTCTAGAATTATTTCAGATATTCTAATTTCATTAATAATGGATACTGTAAGACCAGCATTGGTCTTACAGTATCTATAAAAAAGAGGTGATATAATGCCTAGATTCCAGAGTAAACTTATGAGACAAAGCGCTTTGATGAGGAATAAGAATACAAGCATGGCAAGTAATATCATGAAATATATAGTTAGGGATAGATATCTGTATTTACTACTTTTGCCTGGAATTGTAGCTTTATTTATCTTTAACTATATCCCTATGTATGGAGTTGTTATTGCTTTTAAAGAATACAATATATTTGCCGGAATATCTGCCAGCCCTTGGGTAGGCTTTTTGCAATTTGAAAGGTTATTCAGGAACCCTGATTTTTCCAGGGTAATAGTGAACACCCTTTTGATAAGCACATATAAACTGATATGCGGATTTCCAGCGCCAATTATCTTAGCAATTTTGCTAAATGAACTGAGAAATAAACATTTTAAGAAAATAACACAGACAGTTCTGTATTTGCCCCACTTTATCTCTTGGGT